>DAISIS010000099.1:0-13666 GCA_036821925.1 Pirellulaceae bacterium | reverse complement strand
ACCTGCCAGGCTTGCGCCCACCGCAACATGGGCGAGTTGCCCGGCGAGTGCATTACCCGGCAAGTGCAGATCCTGCGCCGCCACCTGCCCGAGGTGGAGGTGTACGTCTGGTCGGACATGCTCGACCCTCACCACAACGCACATGGCGACTACTATCTGGTGCAGGGCGACTTCACAGGTTCCTGGGACCACGTCCCCCACGACCTGACCATCGCCGTGTGGGGCGGCGAGCCGCGTGCACAGAACCTGCAGTTCTTTGCCGAGAAGGGGTTCCAGACGCTGGCGGCCTGCTACTACGACGCGGATGACCTGCAGGACGTTCAGGGCTGGCTGCGGCTGGCCCGCCAGACTCCCGGCGTCCGCGGCTTGATGTATACACCCTGGCAGAAGAAGTACGCGCTGTTGAGCGAGTTCGGGGACTTGCTGCAGTCGGACAAGTGAACGGCAGCCGGTCTGGCCCGCAGCGCGAGGCGGCCCGGCAACGTGGTGTTCCCAGCGCCGGAAGGCGGGAGGCTGTGCAATGCGATCAACGGTTGCGGCAAACGTGGCACGCAGTCTGGTCTGCACGCTGGCCCTGACGAGTGTGGCGGCGGGCGTTCGCGCCGAGCATCCCACGCCCCCGCACCTGGCGCACGTGCCGCGCTGGGCAACCGAGCAGTGGAGCGACCAGACACCGGCGCCACTGTTCTCGTTTGAGTACGACGGTCAGCCTTCCTCGGCTTTGCTTCCCAACTGGTCGCTGCAGAAGCAGTCGGCTCGGCTCGACAATCAGCGCACCGCGCAGATGCTGGTCTACACCGATCCAGTCACAGAGCTGGAAGTTCGATGCGAGGCGGTCGTCTACCACGATTTCTCGGCGGTGCAGTGGGTCGTCTACTTCCGCAACGGTGGCCAGACCGACACGCCCATCCTTGAGAATATCCAGGCGTTAGACAGCTCCACCTCAGTCGGCGCGGAGGATGTCACGCTCCACTATTCGCGGGGAGGCATCTGGGACGCGAAAGCCTTTGAGCCGCTCGAGCGCCCGCTGCCCCCCGGCGTCGCCGTCGACCTGTCGACTATCCGCCATGAGGCCGCAGGTCCGCGGGACTTCGCCGGCGGTGCCGGCGGGCTTTCGTCCAACCCCTACCTGCCGTTCTTCAACCTGGCCCAGGCTCAGGACGGGTTGATCGTCGCTCTGGGGTGGACGGGCAGCTGGGCCACCCGCTTTCAGCGCACCGAAGCGGACCAAGTGCAGCTGCGGGCCGGCATGGAACGCACGCACCTGCGGCTGCATCCCGGCGAAGAAATCCGCACACCCCTGGTGCTCCTGCTGTCCTGGCAGGGGGACGTCCTGCAGGGACAGAATGCGTTTCGCCGGCTGATCCTCAGGCACTTCACGCCACCGCTGGCGGAAAACTGGCTCTGGTCGTCAGCGTCGACGGACAGCTGGGGCGCACAGAACGTCGCCGATCAGATGGCCAAGATCAACCTCATTGCCCAACACGACCTGCCGTTCGACTGCTACTGGATCGACGGAGGCTGGACCGAAGGCAACCGGCCCGACAGTTTCGGCGAATGGTCGCAGAACGTGGGGAACTGGAAGGTCAGCGCGGAAGTCTATCCGCAGGGTCTCGCCGAGATCAGTTCGGCGGTCCACGCCGCCGGCATGAAGCTGATCCTGTGGTGTGAGCCCACGCGGGTCTACACAGGCACGCGGATCGACCGCGAACACCCCGAGTGGATCCTGGCCCCGAGCCCCCGCATGCCCGCCTTCTTCGCCGCCAGCAAGCTGTTCGACCTCACCCAACCGGAGGCGGTCGATTGGATCGTCGACCTCATGTCGCAGAAGATCACGGAGGTGGGCGCCGACGCGATCTGGAGCGACTTCTGTTTTGAAGATCCACGGGATTACTGGCGGCACGACGAACCTGAGGATCGGCAAGGCATGCGCGAGATCCTGTACGTCATGGGCTTTTACCGCCATTGGGACGAACTCGCACGCCGCCACCCGGGCCTGGGCATCGTCAACTGCGCCGGCGGCGGCCGGATGATCGACCTGGAACTGATGAAACGCTCCGTGCCGCTGTGGACCAGCGACTGCATGTGCTTGTCGGACGTCACCCCCACGACCGGTCAGTGCCACACGTTTGGCTCGCTGTACTGGCTTCCCGTCAGCGGCACGGGCTGTATGCAGCCCGACACGTACAGCTGGCGCAGCAACATGCGCAGCACCGCCATGGCCAGGTGGTGGCTGGTGGGCAAGATTCCCGGAGACTTCTCCGTCGAGTGGCTGGCGAAGATGCTGCAGGAACATCGGGCCATCCGCACCTGCTACGAAGGCGACTTCTACCCGCTTACCCCCTACAGCCATTCCGAGGAGGTCTGGATGGCGTATCAGCTGCATCGGGCCGACAGGGATGCCGGCGTGGTCGTGGCGTTCCGACGCAGTGCATGCAGCGCGCCGTCCGCGCAGTGGACACTCCACGGCCTCGACCCGGCCGGCCGGTACTCCATCACCAACTGCGACGGGCCGGGCCCGGCCAGTGCGACGGGGCGCGAGCTGGCCGAACACGGCCTGCGCGTCGAGCTTCCGGAACGGGCAAGCTCGGCCATCATCCGCTACGAACGCAGCCCGTAACGACAAGTGCTGATCGGGCCCACGGCGGCACAAACGGTGCAACCGTCAAAGTCCTCCTCCGAGTCAGATGTTCCGCCGCACGCTCCGGCTGCGCAAACTATCCGTGACAAGGGCCGCATGGTGAAATGGAGGGTGCCAGGTCGCTCGGATCTGCGTCTCGCGTCGCCGTGTCTGGACTGGGTCTCCACCATGATCGCAACATTGGTCTTCATGCTGGGCGTCGCGTTCGTGCTGGCGGGGATCATCTGGGATCAGAAGAACGCACACTGATTCTCGCGCCATTGCACGCCGGCACGGCGCAGGCACCGGCGCACCACGTGCCCGCGCGCAGACCGGCGTGCCGGCCGGCTGTCATTTGTCGACGCCGACGACGCGAAATCCCACGTTGAATACACCCTGGTACGGCTGGTACGCGCGTCGGGCGCCGGACGTCGCGCGCGGCGGCAGGTCGCGCCACGAACCGCCGCGGACCACCCGTTTCTCCGTCGCCAGACCGGGATCGTTGCGGCCGTCGCCGTCCTGATAGGGGTAGGGCCAAGGCGCCGAACAGGTCCATTCGGCGACGTTGCCGTGCATGTCGCACAGTCCCCACGCGTTGGGACGGTACTGCCCCACGCCGTCCGACAGGAAGCTCCCGTCGTTGATATGGCTCACCTTGGGAATCCAGTCGTCATATTTGCTGCGCTCGAGCATCGGCTCGCGATGCTTCTTGTACGGGTGGCAGACGAACTCGCTGAGCATCGCATCCGCCAGGTTGGCGAACGGCGCAAAATCCGCGTCGAGCGCACCGAAGGAGAACGGTGACCCGGTCCCGGCGCGGCACGCGTACTCCCACTCGGCTTCGGTCGGCAGGCGGAACTCCAGGGCTGTCTGGCGACTGAGCCATGCGCAAAACGCGTTGGCGCGTTCCCAGCTCACACGGACGACCGGCTGATCCGGTCCGTTAACATAGAACCCGCGCACGCCGAACTGCATGCCGAAGCGTGATTCGACCCGGCTGTCGTGGCTGGGGTCAAACGTGGCGAACTGCTGGTTGGTAATCTCGCAGCGTCCCATCCAGAGCGGTCGCGCGATGTGCACGCGGTGGACCGGTTGTTCGTCCGGCGCTCCGCCCGGGTTGCCCATCACGAACTCCCCGGCCGGGATCTGCACGAGTTCCAGGCGTATGCCGCCCGGCAGTTCGACGGTCCGTTCATACTGGCCGAGCGCGGCCTGCTGCTGCTGCGCCGCGAACGCGTCAAACGGCCAACCGGGAACGTCCGGCGGCGGGGCAGCTGCCTGCGTGACGGGCTGCGGCAGCACCGGTTCGCTCGCCGCGGCGGTGGTGGCCGGAATCTCCTCGGGATCGTCGTCCAGATTGTTGAACAGCATGCGCAGCTCGCGCCGGCGCTGGGCATACGGCGCGACACGTTCCCGCCCGGCGATCTCGGACCACGTGCCGTGGAACGGTGCGTTCAGATCGATCCAGGTGATCAGTCGGTCCCACGCTTCCGCATCCAGTGTCACGTTATGGTGGCCGCGGGCGAGCAGGTGCACGAGGTCGGTCGTGTCCGCGTGAAACTCCATCGGCTCGAGCACATGGTAGTCGCTCTCCAACCCCGGGCGTCGCACCAGCGCGTGCAGGGCGACATAGGAAGTCGAGAAATGCCCCGCGTCCACGCCGCCGAAATGATAGGCGCTGGTATAGTCGGTGATCCGCTGACCGCCGCGCAGATCCACGATCGGCACCCCGTGTGCGTCCGGGCGTCCGTCGTGGCAGCCGATACAGAACTTGTCCAGTACCGGCTGCACCTCCCGCTCGAAGTTGAACCCGCGCGCTGGCCCGTACCAGGGAGTGATCTCGCGGGGCGGACTGTGGTTGGCCAGCGTCAGCCTGGTCGGTGGGCTCGAGTTGCGGTTCTCGTGACAGCCGGCGCACGAAACGATCTCACCCGGCATGCCGGTGAACCAGCTGCGCATGAGCTGCACGGCCTTCCCTTCGGCGTCCAACGGCTGCACGGCGATCGGCGTGTTGGCCGGGATCCGGAACAGGACCGAGCCGTCGGGCTCGACCGGCACCGTCCCGAGAATGCGTTTGATATCCCACGGCCCTTCCATGCCCACCACCCCCTGCGGACCACCCATGTTCGGATAGAGGAAGTGATAGCTCACAATACGCAGGGCTCGGACCGTCCCCCGCGGAATCCCCTCCATCGCCTCCCCAGCGTAGACGTCGGACAGGTACACCACCGCGTCCTTGCGATCGAGGTCGACGTGGTCGGGAATCACCGGTGGCCGGCGCGTCGGGCGCAGCGGTATCGGCTCGAACAGCGCATACTCGGGGCATTCGGCCAGCTGCACCAGATTGTCGAACACATCCGCCAGGTAGAGACCCCAGGGAGACGCCGCCGTCGGCTGGGCCGCCACCAGGAAGTACTTGTCACTCAGCGGGTACGGGTGCAGGAACTTGGGCCACGAATGGTCGACCAGCTGGTCTTCAATCAGCGGCTCGACCGGCAAGCCTCGCCCGGGGATCCGCTGCAGCGCACCCTCCGCCTCGTGATGGCCGCGGGCCGCATCAAACAGCACCAGCTCGCCCATCCGCCGGACCCCGTGATGGCCACTGACAATCCCCACGAACTTCGTCGGATGATGGGGGACGGGGCGGGCGTAGAACAGCGAGTTGGGCCAGTACGAGTTGGCGCCGTAGAACTCCATCTGCGCCGTGCCGTCCGGCTTCATCTGGAACAGGAGCCGATCGTGGCTGTGCGGCGTGTCGGCGTACTCCCACCGCAGGTACAGGACGCGGCCGTCGGGCATCACCGTGGGACACCAGTCGTGCTCCTGGTCGAAACAGAGTTGCCGGATGTTCGTACCATCCGCATCCATGCGATACAGATTGGCCACCAGGCTGCTGCCGTTGACACAGGGGACCGCGATGATCGAGGCCGTGGAGGAAAAAATGAGCTTGCCGTCCGGCAGATAGCAGGCATCGTAGTTATTGACGCCCTCCAGGCTCGGTGTCAGCTGGCGCAATCCGGAGCCGTCCGCCTGGATCTCGAACACCTGCCAGCGCCCCTGCGGATCCAGCGATGAGAAGAGCAGGCGGCTGGCATCGAAATCCAGATCGACGTCCCCCACGAACTGAGTCCCCGTCGGCCGATACAACGTCGTCATCTCCCCCGCACCGCCCGCCAGATCGAGCACGGCGATTTCGTTGTCCCAGACGTCTCCCCGGATACTGGAATTGCTCTGCCAGTTGCAGGGCAGTCCGTAGGGGTCGTCGGCATACCCGTGCCCGGTCGGCGCCAGCCGCCGCTTGACCAGCAGCAGGCGGTCGAAGTCCAGCAGGGGGTTGCGCAGCGCGATGGCGTGTTCGCATTGCGACACAGCGACGTACAGGGCCGCGAGTTCCCGCCACAGGAGGTCCGTATCGGGCAGGGCCGCGAGCCGTTCGACGTCGCGCGCCGCCTGGGCCAGCTGGGCCTCCTCCGCCGCCAGATACTGGGGGGCAACGCCCGGCAGCGTCCGATAGTCCTGAATCAGCATTCCCGCCTGGCCGATCATCTTGCCAATCCGGGCCGGCGACACCTGCAATTCCACCTGCCGCGTGGCCCCCTCGGCCGTGCTGACGGTCACGGCCAGGTGCTGCTGCCGCTCGTCACGTCGCGGGATCGCCGGGTCACCGATCAGTTCGTTGTTGTCGGCCGGGCCGTATTCCGCATCCGGCGCGGCAGGCACACAGACCGCCTGCTCCACACGCACCGCCTGGCTGCCGAGTCCGGCCACGGCGGGAACGAGATGGGGCGCCGCCAGCGGCCGGGGCAGCGTCCTCTGCTTGCGCTGTGCAACAGGCCGGGCCAGCCGCCAGGAGGCGGGAAACGGCACCGCCGATTCGCACCGCAGCGCGCACACGTGACACATGCACGGCCCCGGGCAGGAGAGTTTGAGCGTGTGCCGGCCGGCCGTGATGTGCGCCGTGCACTGCGTCTCCCAGCGGGCGCCGCTGGTCTGCCAGCTGCCGGTGACTCCGGCAAAGCCGCGGTGGATCTGCACGCCGTCCAGATAGATGTCGACGGGGCGCGAGTCCTGCGCGGTATAGAGCGCGACGAGGGTGTAGTCGGCCGTGACCGGGAAATCGAGATCGTACTCGGCTTCGTTCGGCACGGCGCCGGCGTTCCAGATACAGGGGAACTTGTCGGCATAGTCGGTGCCCGGCTCGCTCACCCGGACGTTGCCCCGGTCAAACCAGTCAGCGCGGATCGTGAAACTCGTGGCGGGTTCCGCCGCAGGTACGGTTCGCGGCATCCCGTCCAGCGCTGCGATCATCCCGACGCTCAACAGGAGCAGAGAGTACTTCATCGCACGGCCTCGCAGAGAGAGAGTTCGGCGTTCAGCAGGGGGGCGCGCCCCGCATTCTGTCCAACCGGCGTCTGCCCGGGCGGGCAGGGCCGCCGGGCGCGCCGGACGCTGCTGTTGTCCCGTCCCAGTGTACACTGGAATCCCAACAAGTTCGACGAGCCCTTCCTGGCGGCGGGGCCGCGGCACGCTTCTTGACAGTCTGCCGCGTGTGCGGTCCGATGAGCCTCTGCGGAGTATCGGGGACGGGGCCGCTGGCCCATACGTGCGGAGCCTGGGCCACGAGCAGGGCGTCCGCTCGGAGGGCGTCGAGTACACGGCCGATAGGAGCGGATCACCATGGTGTTGTTCCTCGTGAGCGTTGGGATTGCGTTGTTCGTTTCCGCCTGCTGCTCGCTGATGGAAGCTGTGCTGCTGAGCCTGACCCCCAGCCAGATCGGCGAAATCGCCCTGCGGCGTCCGCGCCTCGGCACCCTCTGGCAGCAGTTCAAGACGCAGATCGAGCGTCCGATTGCGGCCATTCTGATCTTGAACACGGCCGCCCACACGATCGGCGCGGCTGTGGCGGGAGCCCGCTTCCACGACCTGTTTGGCGACGAGTGGATTGTGCTGTTCTCGCTCGCCTTCACCTTCGCCATGCTGCAGTTCACCGAGATCCTGCCCAAGACCATCGGCGTACGGTACGGGCGGGACGTGGCGGTGTGGATCGCGCAACCGTTGGCCCTGCTCACCGCCCTGATGCGCCCGGTCGTGAACCTGGTCCACTGGCTCAACAAGCCCTTTGAAGGACGCCGTTCACGCGCGGAACAGCCGCACGCTGTGGAGGAGATCACAGCGCTGGCGGGACTGGCGCGCCTGTCGAACCAGATCAGCCGGCACCAGGAACGGATCATCCATGGGGCCACACGCCTGTCGCGGATGCAGGCCAGCGACGTCATGATCCCGGTCGAACACTTGGCATTCCTGTCCACGTCCATGAGCATCGGCCAGGCGCTGATCGCGGCACACATGGAAGCCCACACCCGATTTCCGGTCTGCGAGCAAGGAAACCTCGACCAGGTTGTCGGCTACATCAACTTCAAGGAACTGGTCTACTTCATGCGGACCAACCCGAATACGCCGAACCTGCGCGGGATCATCCGCCCACTGTATTATGCCTCGCCCGATGAGTCGGCGGCCGATCTGCTGCGCGTGTTTGTCGACCAGCACATCCACATGGCGATCGTGCAGGACGCGCGCGGCACCACCTGCGGCCTGGTGACGCTCGAAGACCTGGTCGAGGAACTGGTGGGCGAGATCGAGGACGAATTCGACCGCCTGCCACGCATGTCGCATTCGCTCAGCGGCGGCACCTGGATGATGGGGGGCGGCGTGACAGTCGCCGTGCTCAACGCCACGGCCGGGACCCAGTTGCCCGATTCGCAGGAAACCGTCTCCGCCTGGATCATCCGGCGGCTCGGCCGGCTGCCCAAGGCCGGCGAGGTCCTCCAGGAGGGCGCCACCACCATCACGGTGCGGCGCGTCCGCCGCGGCAAGGTCTTCGAAATCATGGTCATCACGCCGCACGCAGCAACGCCTGCAACGCCTGCAACGCCTGCAATGCCCGACACGCCTGACGCGCCCGACACGACGGCCGACCGCTGATGGCGCAGATCAGATCAGATCAGCCGCAACGCAGCCAGCGTCAGCACGATCATCCAGACCGCCAGCGCGGCGGCGCTGGCATACAGCAGCGGGCGGTTGGGCAGACGCGGATCGGCTGGCACCCGGCGAGGCGTGTGGGGCGGAGTCTGGCGGGAGGTCCTCACGGCGTCACTCCGCGCGGGTGATCTTGAAGTGCCGGTCGAACGCCTCGTCAAAGGTGTAGACGTTGTCGAAGTCCTCGCGCCGGTCCGTCTCCGATTTCTTCATCAGACCGATGTCGATCAGATTGTAGACGATCTCGCCGAAGTCCCCGGTGCAGGAAATGCCCCAGTTGTTGAGCACGACGCGCGACATGAGCCCGAATTGTTCGATCGCATATACCCGGATCGCCTCACACAACTGCTGGCCCGTGAGGTGTGCTTCCGGCTGCGGATCGTCCGCTTCCGAAGCCTGTGCAGGTTGCCCCATCCCCAGCTCATCGTGAGCATAGGACAGGGCGTCGCGCACGAACTGATAAGCCTCCAGCTTGTAACGCGTATCCCGCTTGAGCAGCTGAAAAATGGGATGGTGTTGCCCGGACATAGTGCGTGTCTCTCGTAATGGCTGGTACGAACCCGTGCGGTGTGCGTGAAGCCCCTCGCTCCGGCCCGGTCGGCGACGGGCCCCGGCGTCAGCCGCCCCCTTTCTTGACTACGGACCGGACGTCGGCCGCGTCGATCAAGGTCCGCCGATTGTCCTCCATCTGCACCAACAGTTGCTGGGCCAGGATTTCATGACCCAACACGCGGGCCTTGCCGGCCTCCGTCACGACTTCGGTTCCCACCGGCGGCAACTGCTTCTGCAAGTGGACGTACGTGTCGTACTCATAGCGCAGACAGCACTTCAGGCGGCCGCACCGCCCGGAGATCTTGGTCGGATCGAGCGTGGCCTTCTGCAGCTTCGCCATCTTCATCGACACCGGCGGCATCTCCGTCAGGTGGCTGCCGCAGCAGACGGGCTGACCACAGTCGCCGTAGTCCGCCAGGAGCTTGGCTTCGTCGCGCACGCCAATCTGCCGCATCTCGATCCGCGTCTGAAACTCCGCAGCCAGCCGCCTGACCAGCTCCCGGAAATCCACCCGCTGCTCCGCCAAGTAGTAGATCACGATGCGCTCGCCACCAAACAGGTGTTCGATGTCGATCAGCTGCATCGACAACTGCAGCTGCCGCACGTGCTCCTGACAGGTCTCGAACTCCTGGCGTTCGTTCGCCTTGATGTGCGCCAGCTCATTGACGTCCTCGGGGGTCATCTCGCGCAGAATCTGCCCCTGCGCCGCGTCTTTCAGGACGGCTACCAGCTCTTCGTCCGCCACACACAGCACGTCGCCC
This sequence comes from Pirellulaceae bacterium, assembly GCA_036821925.1. GTDB lineage: Bacteria > Planctomycetota > Planctomycetia > Pirellulales > Pirellulaceae > JAAYDI01. Next base: position 3,697 of record DAISIS010000099.1, on the reverse strand, counting down.
GCCTCGAGACCGCGGTTGGTGCGGGCGATCACGCGCGCACCTCGCAGGTGCCGATCGTTCCCACGCGGGGCAAACACCCCCAAAGCCCGCATCGCACCGTAACGCACCACGTACCTGACCATGCGCGTCCTACACGTTGATCTCCACGAGCGACGAAGCCTGTCCCAGCGGCCCTGCCCCAGCGGCACTGTCCCGCCAGGACACCCAACGCCCGCACGCCGGCAAGTATAATGGGATCAAGAACATGGGGAAAGGGCGCAAAAGCCCTCCGCCCCGCGGAACTCAGCGCCGGTTCGGCCGGCAGTAGGCCAGCGCCAACAGCGCGTAGGACGTCACCAGATTGGCGTCCCCTTCCAGCCAGCGATCGTTGTCGTTCACCCAGGAGCCGTCGGGTTGCTGGCGGCGGGCGAGTTCCGCGACGAGCTCGGCGCGCCAGTTGTGCCGGACCCCTTGCGCGTCTTCGATTTCCGGCAGCCCCAGCGCGTCCAGCGCCTTGGCAAACGTGTGGTAATAGTAGTACTGGCCGGCGCTGCCAATGCCCGGATTCGTGTCCAGCTGGTAGTTCTTGCGGATCCACCCGACCGCCGCCTTCACCCGCGGATCGTCGGGCCCCACGCCGGCAAAGATCATGCTCTTGAGCCCCGCATAGGTCATCGACCCGTAACTGCGCAGACCGCCCGTCTCCGTCTGGCCCGCCTGGCTGGTCCCGCCCGCGGCGGGGGTGTAATAGAATCCACCGTCCGGATTCCGAGTCGGGAACGGCGTCGTGTTGTGCTCCGACTCCAGGTTCTGGCAACGGGAAATGAACACCAGCGCCCGTTGCATGGCGGGATCGTCCGGGGCGTGCTCCATCGCCTGCAAGGCGTCAACAAAGAACGCGGTATTCGACAGATCAGGCCGCTTGTGGGTCCCGTATCCGGCCCCACCATACGCGAAATCCGAACTGTCCTTGCCCTCCCCGGCATCCCACTGCAGGCCACAGACGAAGCGATCCGCCGCCTGCAACACCGCGTCGTACCGGCCGTCCTGATTCACTGCGCTCAGACACTGGATCGCCAGACACGTCTCGTAGTTCTGGTACAGCGTGTCCGGCTGGTAGATCCCACCGTCCGGCTGGATGAACTGGGTGAGGTACTGCAACCCCCGGCGAACGCTCGGACTGCCCACCGGCCGGCCGTGACGCACCAGAGCAGTGGTCGCCAACGCCGTGACGCCAGGACCCGCAAAGGCACTGTAGGAGCCATCGGCCGATTGCCCTTTCGTCTCCAGGTAGGCCATGGCCCGCGCCACAACCTCGTCCAACACCGGCTCATCGGCCGCGGCCGACTCACTCGCCTGAACCGCCCCTGCCAGACTCCAACAGGCCCAGGTCGCCACAGCCAGAAACAGCCGGCACCGCATCGCACCCACCCCTGTGTTCATTCTATTCCAGCACCGCCAGAATCTCGTCCTCGCCCATGATCAGCACTTCTTCGTCATCAACCACCACCTCGGTGCCCGCGTACCGGCTGAACACGACGCGGTCCCCCTCACGCACCTGGTGCGGCACCCGACTCCCGTCGGCCAACTGACGCCCGTCACCGACCGAGAGCACGCGGCCCTGCTGCGGCTTGTCCCGCGTCGTATCGGGCAGCACGATCCCGCCGGCCGTCTTCTGGTCGGGCTCCAACCGCTTGATGACGACCTTGTCACCTATGGGTTCTACTCGCATAACCTCTGAGTCCTCGATTCCGCTCTCATCTTACCTTCGGTCCCTCGCCAGGCTGCCAGCTGGTCAGCAGGCGACTGTCGCGAGCGGGCGCGACACATGGTGATTCTCGCATGGGTCGGCGCGGCGTACAAGTCTCGGCCAGGTACGGCCCCTCCCCCATTGGGGATGGAGCTCAACATGCGGCTTCTCAGCAGCCGATCTATATTACTGTGCAGACTTTTCCGGATGTGCCGCGCTGTCTCCCGCGACAGGCGGACCACTCACCAGGCTCGGCGCTCAGTGGGCGGCGTGGCGTGCGCCGTAACCTCCGCCGTGACAGGGGGATCAGGTGACGGACAACCGCCCCAGCGACCGGCCGATCGGCCACGACCCGCAGCGAGACGCTGGGCGGCACGATGCGCCCGGCGACGCGCTCGATACGGGATTGGTGCCCCGGTTCCACGCGGCACACCCCACGTTCGGCGACCGGGCCACCGGACCGCCCGAACCGCCACCTCGCGACGTGCTGCTGGCAATCGCGGGACGGAGTGCGGAGCATGCGGCCGAGCATCTGCAGCTGCAGGCGGGCGAGCTCGCCCAGCATCTGCAGACGCAGGAGCGAGACGTCGCGCACCGGGAAGCGGCGCTCAACGCGCGCTGCGCGGCACACGACGACGAGCGGCGTTCGGCACGGCTATGGCTGCGCGAACAACAGGAAGAGTTGGCCGAGCGTGCGGCGGAACTGGAGCGGACGCGCCGCACCTGGGAAGCGGAACAGCGGGCGCAGGAGCAGTCTCTCGATGAGCAACGCCGCCAGCTGCAGGCGGCACGCGCCGACACCGAGGTGCTCCAGGAACAACTGCGCCACCGCATCGAAGCCCAGCAGGAGGTAGACGCCGAGCGGCAGCAGTTGAGCAGTCTGCGCGCCGACCTCGAACGGCTCCACGCCGCCCTGCGCCAACGCGAGTCGGCACTGCTGCACGAGGTCCAGCGTTGGGAACTCGAAAAAGAGCGTTGGCGTCAGCGGACGCAGCGCCAGCGCCAGGCCATCGCCCACATCTGGCGCTGCCGCGGGCAATCCCTGCAACTCCAGCAGCGGGCGCTGCGGCAACGGCGTGAGCAACTGGACCAGCGCCAGCAGTCGCTGGACCAGGCACAGACAGAATGGCAGCGCACACAACACGCGTTGCTGGAACAACGGCTGGCTGTGGAACTGGCCCGCAATGGACTGGCCACCCCGCTGCCTCCCGAAGGCCTGGCAGCCCTGCGACAGTCTGTCCGGCAGTTCCTGGCCGATCACGCGGCCACCCTGGAAGCCGCGCAACAACGCCAGCGACAGGAACTCCAGACACTGGCGGCCTCACTCGATCACCAGCAAGAGGCACTCGCCTTCCGCCACGAAGCGCTGCAACGCTGGATACAGGACCGGCAGCGCGAGTTCGACGAACAGGCTGCACACCTGGAGGCGCGCGAACAGGAGCTGGAACAGCTGCACCAGCAACTCCTGCGCGACAAGCAGACATGGCTGGCAGCGCTCGATGATCAGCTCGCCACCACCAATAATAAGGCGTCCTGCGCTGGACACAGGACGCCGTACGCGTGATTCGCGATGACCGCCGCCGGATCCTAATTCTGGCTCAGCGACTCGACCGGCTCCTGATAGGCCGGATTCTCCCGCGCCCGCCGCATCGACTCAGCGGCAATCCGCATCCCCAACTGAATGTCCTGCACCGTGAAGTAGGGCTCGCTCGGACCAATCAGATGATCAACGCCCACCTTCTGGGCCAACTGCTCCCAGCTCATGTTGTCCGTGAAATGCCAAGCAGCCGCCTGTGCCGCTGATTGCGCAAGCTGGCCATTCCCCAACATCTTGCATAACTCGATCACTTCCGGCTTCGTGGTCAGCGTCTCAATCGGCACCAGCTTGTAGGCCATCCGCGGATTGGGATCCGGCTTGCCATGCTCCAGGCACACCGTGGGTACGCGCAGCTTCGCAACTTTGCCGGG
>DAISIS010000098.1:0-13720 GCA_036821925.1 Pirellulaceae bacterium | reverse complement strand
AGGAACGACAAGGTCTGATACGCTGTGAAGTACTCTTTAGTGTGCCGATGGGTATGAGGCTGGAGGTAGGAGTATCCTCCGATCGGATTCCAGCCGGCGACCAGTCGTGAGATGGAATGTGTACCGAGTGTGATGGTGGGCATCGCGGCGGCGGCCGCCGGCCCCGATTCGCCTGCCGCCGCCCGGCCGACCCCGGCCAGTCCTGCGGCCGCCACCCAACCTCCGACATGAGCCAGGAACGCACGCCGCTGCACTTCACGAGCATCACTTCCGCGAGCCATTGATCCATCCTCCAAAGGAACGACACACCACATTCAGACCAGCGGCCTGGAGCTACAACGAGCTATTGTACCATGTTCGCAGTACCGGGTGGGCGGTGCGGAGACGACTGCCACGCAGCACGTCGCCGGGCCCGGTGCGCGGGCGTACGCAGTAGTGCCGTTCAGCGCCAGCGGCGCCGGATGAAATGGCCAGCCAGTGCCTCGCCCATCTCGTCCAGGCCGTTCTCCACCTGCCACCCGCACATCGGCAACCACTGTCCGGTCACCACCAGTTCGGGGCCAGCGGGTCGCCGCGCCGCAGTTGCTGTCCGGCGAGGCTCCTGTTCTTCTTCCCACCCCTGCACCGACTCACCCTCGGCCTGCCGATTCAGATGATTGATGATCAGCAGCGCATCGATAGCTGACACGTACCCGTCGGCCCGCACGTCGTAGTAGACCTCGACGGTGGCCGGACGGGTGGCCGGGAGTGTGCCCCACATGTCGGTCAGCCTGCGCAAGTTCAACTCGTTGATGATGCGCAGCGCATCAATCGGCGACACGAACGTGTCCGCATTCACATCCAGTCGCTCCGCGGAGTTGTGCCAGGGAAACGGATTGGCCAGGACGGTGATGACGAACTGCTTGGGAGGATCCAGCGTCAACCCACCCGCGTCGATCGCGGTCAGATCCAGCTGGACCTGTGTCTCGATCGCGACGTCCAGGCTCTGCCCCGGCTTGAGCTGCAAGGTCCCCTCCACCACTTCGAAACGCTCGTCAGACACCGTCACCGTGTGGGAATCTCCTGCATCCGGATCGACAACCGTCAGGTGTCCGATCAGGCAGCCGGCCACGTGCTCCAGCGCGCTCGTCGCGTCGAGCAGGATATCGGCAGGGGCCCGATTCGCGTCCGGGTTATCCACTGTAACGGCCTGCCGTGCATACGCATAGCGCGTCCGGCCTCCGGTGTCCGCGATGGCGGCCATCACGTAGTACGTGCCGGACGAGACGTTCGTCGTGGGCATAGTTACACTGTCCCGTTGCAGAGTGCCGGCCGCCGCGACGTCGCGTTGCAGAATCCGCTGCTCGTTCCCATTGAACGGATTGCGGTCGACATCCATGGAGAGGGCAATCGTGGCCGCGCTGTCCACGTCCGCGTGATAATAGTCCACCGCAATCGCCGCTCCGTCGACGAACGTCGTATCGGACGTGGCCAGCTGCAGATCCAGCAGGTTCGGCCAGGCGGAGTCGGTCACCGCGACCGGCTGCCGCTGGGCCAACCCGCCGGTCAATTGCGTTGTCAGGCCAGCCGGTTCGCGTGTGCCACCCACGAGGCGACTGAAGGCGTATCCCGACGTCGCCCGTTCCGGGTGTTCTCCACCATACCACTCGTTGGGCACGTCCGCATCGCCGTTGTTGGCCGGCGGTTGCTCGGACGTATCGATGGTCCCGTAATACCACAGATGCACGTCCGAGTGTTCGTAGCCGTACCCGCCGTCGGCCAGGAGCGTGTCATTGAGATGCACGTCGTAGACGTTGGCAACAGTCTCTCCCTTGAAATCGAACAGGTCGTCATTCTCGCGCCAGTAGTTGTCCCAATACACGACGTTTTCCCCGGCGACCATCGGGGCATCGTCGAAATCGAAGCCGAACGGATCGTCGACACCATCCACCGGATGCGGATCAAGCGTCGTAACCTGTTCGACCCAGACTCCGGCGCGGCCCAGCGTGTTGGCCAATGCGCCGACCAGCGATCCACCCCGGCTATGTCCCACGAGGTGCAGAGGCAGACTCACCAGCGGCTGCCCCACTTCGTTGACCAGGTTCGCCGACACGAGCTGCTGGGCCACAGCGTCTGCCACGTCACTCGTGCTGCGCGTGTAGTTGCCGAAAATCTTGCCCGCCACATCAGACCAGTTCAACAGGACGGCAATCTCCGGCGTCTCGGTCTGCGGATCGACCAGCGGCGGGCCGGACACCCGGGTGCTGGTCACGCTCAGCGGGCCACCTTCGTGACCAGGATCCGTCACGTCCCACCGGTAGATCACCTGTTCGATGGCCAGATCGGGTCGCGCGGCGATGGCCTGGGCCATAGCCGCCACCCAGCCATCCGCGTCGCTGTTGAAACCGTGCGCGATCAGCGTGACGCCGGACAGCAGTTCGCGCCGTTCCAGAGGCTCCAAGCACAAGCAGCACGCAGCCCGCGCCGGGCGCAGCAGTCGCCGGCGGCGCGGCACATCAGCAAACCAGCGGTACACCATGGCACTGCCCTCCGGGGTGCGGACACGTCCCAGCCCGCCGGCAGTTCGCCGGCGTCGCGGCCGACGATCTCACACCGCTGACCATTATACGCTCCCCGCCAGGCATATCGCTCGGCTACAACTCCCTGCAAAACGAGACGACGGCCAGGGAGTGCCGGGGCACGGTCAGACGCACGGCACGCCCCTCGCCGGCCTGGGGGGCAGGCGTGGTGCGGGGGACCACCACGTCCGGATGCTCGGGACTGTTCTCTGCCAGGTACGAGTCAGCCGCCAGTGTCCGGATCGACTCGACAACAGCCGGCTGACACCCGGCATCGATGTCGACCTGCGCATCACGTCCGGCGCTGCGGTTGATCAGAAACAGTGTCAACTGCTGGCCATCTGCCGTGCGATAGGCTCCGGCGTCCAGGTACGGCACGTCCCGCATCTTCGGCACGATCCCGATTGCTCGCGTGGAGTACACCGGCGCGGACACTTCGGTCTGCAGAACCTCGCGATGCTGCATCTCCGAGTACATCTGCACGACGTAGTAGACGATATTGCGCCAGGTCTTGCGTTGCGGATAGGCGCCACGGATTCCGATCAACGCGCCGAACACGTCCTGGCACAACGGCAGGTGGTTCGCGCTGGTGAGTTTCGGTTCCGCCAGGAAGACATTGAACAGGCAGGCCTGATACAGCGCTCCCGCCAGCGAACGATTCCAGGCGGCGTCCTGCGCCATGCGTTTGGGGACAATCGGATACACGAGCGGACCGTATTCTGTGATCTGCAGCTCGATATGCCGGCCTCCTTCCGGCGCCGACTGCGCAAGAAACGCTTTCGTCTGCTCGATATTGTCCCGCACATAGACCGATGCGCCCATGAAGCACTCGGCGAATTCGTCGTCCGGATAGACACGCGAGAACAGGCCGATGCGCGACGCGCGGATGACCGGGGCATAGCCGTTGTGCAGGTCGATGAAATCGACCTTGTCCCCCAGTTCACCGACGACGGTCTGCATCCAGTCCGGGTGTTTGTTCAGTCCGATGTTGCCGGTATCGAGCAGGCCAATGACACCCAGCTTCGTGCCGGGAGCCTGCTCGTCGATGGCCGCCTTGCACTGCCGGTAGAAATCCACGTACTCGCGAGGAGTCTTGTGGATGGGCAGTTCCTTGACCGGCTCGTTCTTGTCAGCCATGTAGATTTCGTTCCCCACAGCGTACGAGGCAACCGGGAAATTCTGGTCTCGAAAGTACTTCACCCAGGCCGCCGCGTCGGCAGCTGAACCGGTGCCGGCGTTGAGGGTGATGGTGGCCGCGATATTCAGCCGGCGGCACAGCGTCATGAACTCCTCCGGCCCGAAATGCGGAAACTCCGGCCGGCCCTTCTCCGGCTCGCTGAAGGGATTAGGGATCGCCTGACGCTGCTGGCCGACAGCTTTCTGCCAGTCGAAGAAGTCGGACAGCGTGCCCCCCGGATATCGCAGGTGGGTCGTCCCCGCCAGCCGCAGCCATTCGACCAGGGAATCGTCGAACGCCTGCTCGGCGGGCAGCCAGAACCCCATGCCGCAGTTGGTCCACTCGATATTGTCACCAAATATCAACGGCTTGACCGTGTTGAGGACCGTCCCCGTGACGCGCACGGAGGCGGAGAAGGGCTCCGTTTCCTCCGCCTGGCCGGGAACAGCACGTGAAGCAGCGAGGAAACCAGAGCAGACAGCTGCGAAGAACAGGACGGCGCACACGCGAAGTTTCGGCACCATAGGCGACTCCCGTCACTGACAAACTACTGGGATGATACCACTTCGCAGTGGCCTGCGATATCATCAGGTCATGTGCAGGGGGGACAAGAACAGGCCAGCGCCCCCCGGAATGTGCAGGATTCTCTCGCGAGGTGTCACCATGCCGCATCATCCAGCCACCCGTCAGATTGTCGCCACCGTTTCCCGCATCACGCTCGTCATCTTGCTCGCTGGCCACGCCATGGCCGCCGAGTCGCTGGCGGTGCGTGGCGCGGCCCCCCAGCAGGCCGCCGCAGTTGCCGGCGCTGTGCCGTCGGACCCGGCACCATCCGCTTCCGGGCCGGTGCTCGATCGAGCGTCGATTTCGTTCCGCATCTCGGTGGCGCAGTGGATGCCGGAGAATCGCTATCGCGAGTTGCTGGCGCTGTTTGAGCGTCACAAGGGGGTGACCGACGAGATCACATTCTTCACGTCATTCACGCACCCGCCACTCCCGCTGGATGAAATGCGGCGGCGCTGTGCGATCCTGGCACAGCGGATCCCGCAGGCGCAGGCGTTGGGCTATCGGGCCGGCATCAACGTGCTCTCCACCATGGGGCATCACGAAGAAAACCTGCCGAACTCGCTGGCGGCCGACTTCACGCGCGTGACCGATGTGGACGGCAATGTGTCCCGGGGCTCGTTCTGCCCGCTCGACCCGCAGTTTCAGGAGTACGTAGAGCAGATCTACCGGGTCGTGGCAGAAGCCAACCCCGATTACATCTGGGTCGACGACGACGTGCGTCTGGCAGGTCACATGCCGGTGTTTGAGACCTGTTTCTGTGACCGGTGTGTGACGCAGTTCTCGCAGGCTACGGGCACGTCGTACACGCGTGCCAGTCTGAAAGAGGCGTTGTATGCAGGTCCCCTGGAAGCGCGTCTCGCGGTGCGCAAGGCGTGGCTGGCGAGCAACCGGGCCAAGATTGCCGGGTTGCTTTCGCTGGTGGAACGTACGGTCCACCAGGTGCGTCCCGGCCTGCCGTTGGGGTTCATGACCGGCGAGCGGTACTACGAAGGGTACGACTTCGACAACTGGGCCCGCGCGCTGGCTGGCCCCGCCGGCGCGCCGGTGGCCTGGCGCCCTGGCGGCGGGTACTATGAAGACACGGCGACCAGCGGCCTGGCGGGCAAGTCGCACGAAATTGGTCGGCAGATTTCACTGCTCCCCCCTGACGTCGCCACAATCCAGTCGGAAATCGAGAACTTCCCCTACCACCGGCTGAAGAAGGCGGCGCACATCACGGTGCTCGAGGCCGCTTCGCACATGGGTGCCGGCTGCACCGGTGCCGCCTTCAACGTGTTGTCAGGCAACGACGAGCCGCTCGATGAATTCGAGCCGCTGGTGGCCCGGATCCATGCCGCGCGGCCGCTGTACGACCTGGCAGCGAAGCATCTTGGCCGTGCGCATCCTGTCGGATTGTATGCCGCATGGAACAAGGATGCGTGGGCGGTCGCCGACCTGGGGATGCTCGGCCAGGCCCCGCAGCTGTGGGAGATCGGCCTGCCGGCGGCCTACAGTCCCCAGGGCGCCGCCGTGACGCTGCTGTTCACTCAGAGCGTGGCGGCCATGTCCGACGAGGCGCTGCGCCGTACTCTGTCGGCCGGCGTGTACATGGACGCCGAGACCCTCGCAGCGGTCAACAGCCGAGGGTTCGGTCACCTGACCGGCGTCACCGTGGAGCAGGCGCTGCGTGAAGACTGCATCGAAGAACTCACCGACCATCCGCTCAACGGCCCCTTTGCCGGGCGCCAGCGCGATTGCCGGCAGTCGTTCTATCATCTGCCCGGCCACGTGCTGAAGCCGGCCCATCCGCAGGCGCAGACGCTCGCCCGCCTGGTCGATTACGGCGGCCAGGAGCAGGCAGCCACCAGCATGGCGCTGTTCGAAAACGAGCTGGGCGGCCGCATCGTGGTGTGCGGCTACTATCCGTGGAGCTTTCTCCACAACCTGAGCAAGTCCAGCCAGATGAAGTCGGTCATGCGCTGGCTGTCACGCGATCAGCTGCCGGCCTACGTCGGCTCGTTCCATAAGGTCAACTTGTGGGCACGCCCGGCGGCCGATGGCCCCCTGGCCGTCGCTCTGGTCAACTCGAGTTTCGATGCCGCTGAGCAACTCGAACTGGTCCTGCACACGGATCGCAGCACAGTCACGGTGTTCGACATGCAGGGTCGCGCAGCAACCGTCGCGGGAGGACCCTCCGACGGCCCGTACCGGCACTTCCAGATCCCGGCGGTCGAACCGTGGTCCATGTGCCTGGTGGTCACAGAACCGTAGTGCTTCGTTCGATCGGGTACAATACTCCGGTGATACTTTCGTTGGTGCCATGAGGAACCTGCCATGTTATCGATTACGCTTGCTGCAGTTATCGCTGCAACTGCTGTTCAAACAACTATGGTGCCGGGAGCCGCGCCCAACGCCGAATCAGCGTTGCAGACGCCGCCGCGTTCGTTCGTCTACGTGTGCCAGGACGCCGGCGCAGGCGGCTACGAGGCGTTCCCGGATGTCTGCCGCCTGCAGGATGGCCGCCTGATGGCCGTCTTCTACGCCGGGTACGATCACGTGTCGATGCCCGCAGAACGCCTGCCCCGCGGCGGGCAGATCGCCTGCTGCACATCGGATGACGAAGGCCAGACGTGGAGCCCGCCGGCGCTGCTCTACGACAGCCCGCACGACGACCGCGACCCGTCCATCTGCCAGCTCAAGAGCGGCCGCCTGGTCTGCAACTTCTTCTCGCTCGCCAAGAGCCAGACGCCGGGGCGGGACTGGGACGGACAGGGAACGTGGATGGTTACCTCGGACGACCTGGGGCGCACTTGGTCCCCCGCACGGCAGATTGCGGCGGATGCGTACTGCAGCTCCCCCATCCGCGAACTGTCCGACGGCCGCTTGATCCTGGGGCTGTATCGCGAGAAGACCGCGACAGCGGTCGGAGCAGTCACCTGCAGCGACGACGGAGGTGAAACCTGGAGCGACGTGAAGGAGATCGACAACGGCGGCCACCGGCTCGACGCCGAGACCGACATCATCGAACTGAAAGATGGCACGCTCTACGCCGCCCAGCGGCCGGTCATGTGCGCGTCCGTGTCGGCCGATCGAGGCCGCACCTGGAGCGTCTCGAAACCCATGGGTTTCGAAGGACACTGCCCGTATTTACTGCGGACGGCGGACGATGTCATACTGCTGGCCCACCGCCTGCCGGCGACCAGCCTGCACTACAGCCGCGATGAGTGCCAGACCTGGAGCGAGAACGTGCCGGTGGACGATGTGATCGGCGCGTATCCGTCGATGGTCAACCTGCAGGACGGCAGCGTGCTGATCGTCTACTACGAGGAGGGGGGCGGGTCGAGCATCCGCGCCAAACGGTTTCGGATCACAGCGGAAGGGGTGCAGTGGATCGTTCCTGACACGAGTGAGCAGACACCATGAAGTTCCGGCAGTTATCGTGTTTCTGGCCCTTATGCCTGGCGGTCGTGGCAGCCCTCTGGATCCACCCTCGGGCCGGCGCAGCGGGCGCGTTGCCGCGGCAGATCGAGTCGCAAGTGTGCCGGGCGGCACCGGTGATCGACGGTGTGATCGGCGAAGCGGAGTGGCAGGCGGCACCGCCCGTGGAGTTCGAGATGCAGCTGGTCCAGTTGTCATCACAGGCGGTGGACGTGCGGGTCTGCACGATCCGCGTGATGAACTCGGCCAACGGCCTTTACGTGGCGTTGTGCGTCCCAGACACAACGGCCGACCACAGCCTGAGCCCACTCAAGACAGACGCCGCCATGCTGGCCTTCTGCCAGGCGGCAGAACTCCAGCGCGGCGACGATCGCAAGGTCATGATGCCGGGCCTGTACACCGACAAGCATTTCATCGAGCCTGGGAAGGATGCCGATGACAGCCGGCAGGATGGGCGCGGCGCCATGGTGCACAGTGACGGGCGCTGTGTGCTGGAGTGGGCAGTACCGCTGGGCGGGAGCGACCCTCACGACGTGCACATCAAGCCGGGTGACGCCGTGCGTCTGAATCTCGCCTATTTCGATGCCTTCCAGGGTGATCTGCAGGGCACGCAGGCCGGCCTGATCTGGCCCGGCGATCTCGACCACGCGACGCACTGGGGAACCGTGCAACTGGCAGCCGACGCGCCGGACGACGGCGGGTGGGCCTTCACCGGGCCCGCCTGGGTCGAGCCGCTGCTGACCGGCCTCCAGGATGTCCCGGCCAATCGATTGCGATTCGTCGCATCGGAACCGGTAACCGGTGCATCGCAGCTGGTTGCCAAGGCGCTGGTCGAGTTCGTGTACTTGGACACGCAGGGTCAGGAGCAGACGGGCAAGGCCAAGCTCTATCTGCCCCCGGGCGTGCAGGAGGGCACGGCGCAGTTTCCCCTGTACTACTCTGCGGGCTACGAACTGGACGATCGGACGTCGCTGACGCACGTGCAGCGCGGGTTCGTCGTCGTTTCGCCGCGCGACGTGCAGGTCAATCCGCTGGTCCAGACCATCAACCCGGACGCTGCGCTGCTGCACATCGTCCGCTCACTCCCCTTTATCGATGATGCACGCGTGGTGATCGGAGGAGGCAGTGCAGGCGGATACATGACCTTGATGCTGGCGGCCGAGACATTTCCTCTCTCCGGTGCCGCGGCCGATGTGCCGCCAGTCAACTGGGGCTACAACGCCGCGTTCTTTCTGCAGCGGAAGAAGTGGCCGGCCGGCGGCGATGCTGCTGCCAAAATCCCCGAGCTGCCGGTGTTTGCAGCTGTCGCGTCGATTGCCGATGCGGCCACCACCGTGTACGGCGACGACACCGACGATCCGATCTGGTTCCGCAATGCACCGCTGAGCCAACTGGACACGATCAGTTGCCCTGTGCTGGTGTACTGGTCGACTGCCGACATGCTGGTGCCGATCGATCAAGTGGGCAAGGACTGGGTCCGTCCGTTCGACCCCGCGGCCTTTCCGCCCGGATTCACGACGGACCCGGAGCAGCTATGCGGCACCCCCGCCGGCCGCCTGCGCGCGCTGGAGACGCTCGCCTCGGGGGACTACGAGCTGTTCACGTTTTCGGAGGACGAGATCCGGGACCGGATTCCCGGACCGGAACGACCGGGGGAGGTGCCCGAGTTGCCGTTCAGCCACAGCAAGCGCTGGTCGATCGTGATCCTGGACGAAGGGGCCCCGGAGCCGCAGGTCGGCCACACGAAGTACCCCGTGCCATGGACCCGCAACGCGTTCATCGACGCCATGGCGCAGAGCGGCATCGCCGCCACTCAATTGACCAGCACGAAACTCGAACGGTTGATGGACCGTTATGCCGGCAAGGAATGGCTGCCCACGCGTGCGCTGCGACACCTGGACTTTCCCGAGAGTGAGCGCGCAGATGTCGTGCGCGGGCTCAAATGCTTTGTTGCGGCAGGCGCCGGCCAGGCAGCAGTTTTTGCCGAACTGTACCAGCAACTGCCGGCTGACCGGCAGGTGCTCGAACCGGACCTCTACCAGGCAATCATCCACTGCGAGCGCTGACCGCTGCAGCCAAGGAGCGACTCTGATGCATCGGCGACAATTCCTGCAGTCCAGTTCACTGGCCGGGATTTCTCTGGCAGCCAGTCGGCTGGGTGATGTCGCAGACGCCACCGCCGCTGGTGACACCAACAAGCAGTCGTTTGACTACCCGATCGCCTTCGGTGCGTGGATCAACGACATGCGGAGCGATCCGGTACCGCTGACCGACTGGCCCGCGCACCAGTTTGATGACTGTACGGTCGACAGTGCGATTGCTGTCATGGACCTGATGGCCGCGCACGGGTGGAAGTACCTGGACGCCTTCGGGCTCTGGGCCACTCGGGCCTATCCGCTGGACATCGTGAGTGCTTTCCAGGACAGCGCGCGCAAGACGCTGTTGGACAGGCTGTTCCAGGCAGCGGACCAGCGCGGTGTGCGGCTGTTCCTGCCGCTGGGGCTCATGACCTGGGGCTATGACGAGATCATCGCCAAAGACCCAGCGGTCCGGCGGCAGGACGGCGTCGCGAATCCGCATCCGTCGGCCATGTGCGGCGCGCAGGAGAAGTCGTGGTCGTACATCGAGAAAATCATTGACACGGCCATGCAGCAGTATCCGTTTGCCGGCATCCACATGGAATCGGCAGACCAAGGCTACTGCTCCTGCCCCGCCTGTACCGGTCTGGATGGCGTCGTGGGCTACAATGCGCGTTTGAATGTCCGGTGCGCCGATTATGTCCGCGCCAAATACCCTGGCACCATCACGATGACCATCCCGATCAACTGGCTGCCAGCGGCCATGACCGAGGTTGGCGTCACACCGAAATTCACGCCGGAGGAGATGGCTCATGTGCTGGAGCTGAGCCAGCACATTGACATCTTCATGGATCAGGGGCATCAATGGACGTTCACCCCGGAAGATCGGATCGGCGACCTGCATTGTGCCTACGGCACCTCGGGTGGACGGTGGCTGTACCACTCGGCACGCTACGACCGCCTGGCGTTTTTCGTCCCCAGCCCCCGGGGGACCGTGGAGAACATCCAGCGGCATCACGCGATGGGGGTCCGCGCGTGTCTGCTGTACCAGGGGCCCGTGGTCAATCCGGGGGTGGAGATCAACACACTGGCCGGGTTCATGGCAGTCTCTGATGTGCAGCGCACCTGGGAGGACATTCTGGGGGAGATCATCCAGACGAAGTACCGACCGCGCACCCCGGAGGCGGCGCGCACGCTGCGCGATTTGCTGTGCACAGCCGAGGAGGGTTTCTACTCGCAATGGGTGCACGCCGACCAGCGGTTCTTCGATATCTGGAAGATCCCTCCCCGTTGCGAGTGGAAACTCAACGACGCCTTGTTCGGCACGTCCCCCGACCCGGCCATGTACCTGCTCGAGCCGTACCTGACACCAGAGGGGCGGCAGCTCTACAAGGCGGCCCTGCGAACGTCGCTCACCCTGCTCGACTCCGTCCGCCACGATTGCGACGACCAGGGGCGGATCGAACGCATGCGGCGCTGCCTGATCATGAGCTGCCACCTGCTCAACTCCGTCATCGCCGCCAAAGGCGAACCGGGCTGGAACTGAGCGTTGAGAGGATCCCACGCGATGGACGTTGACGACCTGAATCGACTGTGGTTTGACTGGGACAGCCGCGAACAGCTCGTGCGGCGCATCGTGTCGCAGCAGCTCGCCGAAGCCCCACCCCCGCGTATGGACGACTGTATCGTCGCCACCTATTTCCTCGCTCTGCGCAGCAAGTCGCTCGCGCAGATCGGGGCCGAGTTCAGCTACCACGCCACCAGCGGCATCCGGAACCCGCCCCCCGGCTCGCTGCTGGCGGCTTGTACCGGCACTGCGGCGGGGATTGTTGAGCTGGACAACACGGGCCGCCTGGGCCTGTTGCACATGGCCTATCCGCTCAAGATGCTGCTCAACTCGCGTGGCAGCCTCACGTCCTGCGACGTGCTGCACACCGTGGCCGGAGCGATCGCGTTCGACGTCTACGAGAACCAGGATGTGCGGCTCGTGGCCCTGCAGATTCCCGACCACGTGGTGCGGACATTTCCTGGTCCGGCCTACGGTCCCCATTTGCTGCGGCAGCGCACCCGCTTCGCGGCGGACGAGCCCGCGTTTGGCACGATCCTCAAACCGACTGCGGGGATCACTCCCGAACAGGTGGGCACGCTGGTCGAGGAAGCAGCGCGCTGCAGCCTGTTCCTGTTTGTGAAAGAGGACGAGAATCTCTATCCCCGTCTGGACTACTCGCCCGTTCGCGAGCGGACCGCGCGGGCACGCGCAGCGATCGAGCGTGTGCAGGACGAACGTGGTGGCAAAGGGATCTTGTTTGCACCGCACGTGACGGGCAGCCCGCACGAGATTCTCGACACGGTGGACGCGGTACTCGAGGCCGGCGCGACGGCCGTCATGCTGAGCGAAACGTACAGCACGGGAACGGTGCGTCTGGTGCGTGAGGCGACGAAGCATCTCGCCGCGCCGCCGGCCATCTACGGCCACAACGCGGGGATCGGGACGCGCGAACGTTGCATCTGGCGCGAAGTGCTGGACCTCCTGGCCCGCCTGGACGGCATCGATTTCCGCCAGACGGCGCCGGTCCGCCCTGGCCCGCCATTCATCCGCCCCTACGGCGCGGCCTGGGAAGCATCGGAACGGGTTCTGACCATGCCGCTCCCGGACAGCATCCGGCCAACCATGATTGCGCGCGCCGGCGGGCTTGACCAGGGCAACATCATCATGAACCTGCAGGACGCGGAGCGACGCGGGCTGACCGCTGAGATTCTGCTGCTCGCCGGCTCCGCCATCAACTCGATTCGCACCCCGCAGGGCACCCCCAATCCGCGCTACGGCGCAGAGGCCATGCTGCAGGCGCTGGATGTCCATCGCAGCGGAGCACTGGCCGACACACCTGTCGAAGCCCAGATCAGCCAGTTGATGGACGTCGCCCGATCCAGACGATTGCTGGCGCTGCAGGACGCACTGCGCCAACGCTATCCAGAGGAATGCGCCTGAGGTGGAGGTGAGTCGAAGCCGGCGCATGGGACCGGCTGGCCCGTGGTGTGGGGACCGTGTATGCCGCTCAACAGCGAAGAACTGACCCGTGATCTCGAGCAGGCCCTGGCTGAGATTCCCGTGCTGGACGTGCACACGCATCTTGTCGGTGGCCGGCTCGGCGCTCGCGGCCTGCACGACGTGCTGCTCTATCACATGGTGATCAGCGATCTCTATGCAGCTGGCTGCCCGAGCGCGGCGCGCCTGACGCAGTATCCCGGCTGGCCCACTGCCGAAGAGGCCCGCGCCCGCCTCGCGGAAGCGATCCCGTACCTGCCGCTGATTCGCAACACCAGTTCCTGCTGGGGGGTCCGGCTGATCCTGCAGGATCTGTACCAGTGGACGGAGCCGATTACCGCCGACAACTGGCAGCGGCTGGACGACCAGATTCGCCAGCGTGCGGACGATCGGGCGTGGCACCACGAGATCCTCGACCGGCTGAACATCGTCCGCACCGGCACGGAGCTTGCGCGGCGCGCCGGCGGCGAGGATGACGACCGGCTGCAATACGCGTTGGAGTGGGGGTTCTTCGCGCGTTGCCAGTGGGGCGAATTCGACACGGCGCTGTATGAACTCGAGCGGTGCTGGGGCCGGACTCCGGAGAGTCCCGCGCCGATCGGAACTGGAGCGCGTCCGACTGCCGAGCGGACGATCCGCACGCTCGCTGATGTGCATACGGCCATGCGGCACTATGTGGACAGCATCCCGTACGGCCAGGTTCTGGCCACGGCCATCCACATCTCGACCGATATCCAGTTCCGGACGGTCGGGGATGCCGAGATGCAGGCGGCGCTGGAGCGGCGGGACCGCGCCGGAGTGGTGGAGCGCGACACGTATGCGTCGTACATCAATGACGCCTTCCTGACAGCGCTGGCAGAACACGGCGACAAGATCA
>DAISIS010000097.1:0-13756 GCA_036821925.1 Pirellulaceae bacterium | reverse complement strand
CAACTTGAAGACACAGGGAGCCTCGGCGTCCGCGGCGATGCCGACGGCTCTGCCGCCACAGCTGCCACTGGCGCAGGAGCCGGCCTGGCAGATGACGCTGCTGACGCCTGAGGGGGGCACGCAGTTCACGTGGCAGGACGAAAACGGTCTGCCGGAGACCGTCGATGGCTCGGCCGAGCCGCGCGTGCCGGCCTGGCAGACTGCCGCACCGGCGATGTCGCCCGCGCCCGTACGGGTGCCGCCGGCGGCCGCAGGCAGTGACAGCAACGTGCCGCCACCGCCACCGACCGCCGACACGTCAACACCAGATCCAGCACAGGAGACCGATTGAGGAAGGGGGGCGATGACTCAGGGGGGGTGAGGTATCTGCGCGGGCGGGCGGGGAAGCGTCCGGCCGGCGCAGGCCGCACCAGAGGAGTCACCGCCTGTGGCGAGAATTATCGCACGCACCGGGCGCCCGGCGCCGGGGAGGTGCGATCAGAGGGGGCAGCGGGAATGGGTATCCCGCTTCACGGATGACCTTAGCGCGTTTGGTTTGTAACGCAAGGAAGTACACGGATGTCCAAGCAATCCTGGGCGGTTGCGTCCGCCATCGTGGGCCTGTTTTCTGCATGGGCCATTCTCAGTGCCGTTCCTGATCGAGTCCTGGCGCAGGATGCTGTGCCGGAGTCACAGGGTGTCATATCGCAGCCGGTCACGTTCAGCATTGACGGACCGACGCAGCGTCTGGAGATGGTGGTGGCGACCAGCCGCATCCTGACGCTGGAACACAAGATCCCGCGTCTGCTGGTGGGCAACCCGGAAATCGTCCGGGCCACGCCCATCTCGCCCAACCAGGTCCAGTTGTCGGCGCTGCATCCGGGCGTGACCCAGTTGAACGTGTGGGATGAAAACCAAGGGCTGTACACGGTCGACGTGGTGGTCACTCCCGACGCGCGTCAACTGCAGATGCTGATCAAGGCCGAGTTTCCCGATGCGGCCGTGCGGGTGCGTCCGTTGTCCAACAGCGTCTATCTGTCGGGATATGTTCCCAGCCCGGGGATGGTCAACAGCATCGTGCGGATCGCCGAGGACTACTATCCGAAGGTCGTGAACAACATGACGATCGGCGGCGTGCAGCAGATCCTGCTCAAGACGAAGGTCATGGAGGTGTCGCGCACCAAGCTGCGGCGGGCCGGCTTTGACTGGGCGCTGCTCAACAATGAAGTGGACGTGGTGCAGTCGGTCAGCGGCCTGCTGGGCGGCGGCGTCACCGAGACGCTGGCGTCGGGCATCGACGACACCGTGCGGTTTGGCGTGGTCAGCGGCGATACGTCGTTCTTCGGCTTCATCGACGCCCTGCGGCAAAACGACTTAATCAAGGTGCTGGCGGAGCCGCAGTTGACAACCGTCAGCGGCCGGCCGGCCAGTTTCAACTCGGGTGGCGAATTCCCGATCATCGTGCCGCAGAGCCTGGGCACAGTGTCGATCGAGTATCGGCAGTACGGCACGCGAGTCGACTTCGTGCCGATCGTGCTGGGCAACGGCAACCTGCGGCTGGAAGTGCGGCCGCAGGTGAGCGAGATCGACCCGGCGCGCAGCGTGGTGTTGGGCAGCGTCAGTGTGCCCGGCCTGCGCACCCGGTGGGTGGACACGGCGGTCGAGATGAAGGCGGGCCAGACGCTGGCCCTGGCCGGCTTGCTGCAGACGCGGGTCGAAGCGCAGAATCGCGGGCTCCCCTGGCTGGCTGACCTGCCCTGGTTCGGTGCGCCGTTCCGCCATGTGAAAGAGGAAGTGAACGAAGTCGAGTTGCTGATCCTGGTGACGCCCGAGTTCGTGGAAGCGACCGATGCGGAAGAGCTGCCGGCGTGCGGTCCGGGCGAATCGACCACCAACCCGAACGACGTCGAACTGTACTTCCGCGGCTACCTGGAAGTTCCCAAGTGCTGCGAGGACGGCAGCTGCCCGAACTGCCAGAGCGGCATGCCGACCGAATCGGCTCCCAGCCCGGCGATGCAGCCGCACGAAGCGATGCCGCCGCTGCCCGGGGACGTCGAGGCCGCGGCCAAACGGCCGGCACCGGCCGGCCGGCCGGCCGCCACCAAATCCGCGCAGGCCCGCAAGCCGGTCCGCGCGTCGGTGGCCGGTGAGGCCACTGTGGCCGGCGAGCAACCGGTGTTGATCGGACCGGTCGGCTACGATTCGTTGAAATGAGAGTGAGAGAAAGAACCGCGCTACCATGACCAACGTGCTGCGACTGGCGATTGTCGATCCGAATGATGCGCACCGGGAAGCGCTCAAAAAGATGCTTCTCGGCATGGACATGTGCTGGCTGGAAGCCGAGTCCTCGCGCTATGAGTTCTTCGTCGACATCGTGGGACAGACACACCCTGAGGTGGGTGTGATCGGCATCGATGCCGATCCGAATAAGGCGCTGCAGCTGATCCACAATCTGCGTGAGGCCTCGCCGGAGTGCGCGATCCTGGTGGTCAGCAGCAGCGCGGACGGGCAGCTGATCCTGAAGGCCATGCGCGCCGGTGCCAAGGAGTTCCTGACGCAGCCGATTGGCATCGAAGAGCTGGTGCTGGCGATGGAGCGCATCGGGGCGCATCGGGGCGGCGCGGGGCTCGGCCGGTCCCGCAAGTGCAAGATGGTCGCCGTGGCCGGGGCGACGGGGGGGGTCGGCTCGACCAGCCTGGCGGTGAACCTGGGCTGCGTGCTGGCCTCCAACGCCTCCCATGCCGTGGCCCTGGTCGATCTCGACCTGTCCCTGGGGGATGCCGACGTGTTCCTGGACACCATCCCCGACTACACAATTGTCGACGTGGTGCAGAACATCGCGCGGCTCGACTTCCAGCTGCTGAAACGGTCGATGACCAAACACTCCTCGGGGCTGTACCTGCTGCCGCGCCCCGTCCAGCTGCAGGACATCTCGCTCATCACGCCCGACGACCTGCAGCGGGTGTTCGGGCTGCTCAAGGCGACCTTCTCGCACGTGATCATCGACCTGTCGAAAGCCTACAACCGGATCGACATGACGGCCCTGCAGGCGGCCAACCAGGTCCTGCTGGTGACGCAGCTGGATCTGCCCTGCCTGCGGAATGTGGTGCGGCTGCTCATGTCGTTCGACGCGGTGGAGGGGCTCAAAGAGAAGGTCCAGATCGTGGTCAACCGGATCGGGCTCGACAACGGCCACATCAGTCTCAAGAAGGCGAAGGAGACGATCGGGCGCGACATCTACTGGCGGCTGCCGAACGACTATCGCGTGATGGTCGAAATGCGGAACAACGGCGTGCCGCTGGTCGAGCAGGCGCCGCGCGCCGCGATCACGCAGGCGATCGTCACGCTGGCCGAGGAGCTGTCGGGGACCGAACGGGCCGAAGAAGACACGGGCGACAGCAAAGGGCGCTGGCTGGCCTTCTGGGGCAAGAACAAGGCCAAGACCTAGCCGCGTGTCTGACGCCCCCCACCGGTTCCCGCCGTCTGCCGGGGGCGACGGCGCAGGCCGTAACGGTCGTAACGACCGGGTCGGGTGCGGGGGGGCAAGATCCGCAGACCCGCGCGATCGGGGCGGATTTTTCTGTGAGCTATGCTTTCACTGACGCGGCAAGCAGGACGCCAGACGGCGGTCTGCTTGGGCGTGCATCAGCCACATAAGCAGCCTCGAGTCAGCCAGCGCCGCGGCCGCCGCAGCCTGGCCTGCCCCGGGGGATCCTCCCAGGAAGCACCTTGCCCACACGGACAGCCAGATGGCCAATCCTGCTCCAGCTATGCGTTCGGCCGACGCGGCCCGGGCCGAAGAATTCGACAAACTCAAACGCCGCATCCACAGCAAGCTCGTCGACAAACTGGACCTGACCAAGGTCGGCGAGTTGGAAGGGGAAGTGCTGCGGCGCGAAATCCGCCTGGTCGTCGAGCACCTGTGCGACACCGAAGAGACGTTCCTGAACCGCAACGAACGGGAACGGCTGATCGAGGAGGTGCTGGACGAGACGTTCGGCCTCGGACCGCTCGAGATGCTGCTCAAGGACCATTCGATCAGCGACATCCTGATCAACGGCCCGAAGAACATCTATGTCGAGCGGCGGGGGAAGATGGAGCGGACCAGCGTGGAGTTCCGCGACAACGCCCATCTGTTGCAGATCATCGACCGCATCGTGTCGAATGTCGGCCGGCGCGTAGATGAAGTGTGCCCGATGGTCGACGCCCGGCTCACCGACGGATCGCGTTTCAACGCCATCATCCCGCCGCTGGCCCTGGACGGCCCGGCCGTCTCCATCCGCCGTTTCGGCTCCAATCCGCTCAAACTCGAAGACCTGCTCAACTACAAGGCGTTCACGCCGGAGATGGTGATGCTGCTCGAAGGCGCCATCAAGGCGCGGCTGAATATCATCATCTCGGGCGGTACCGGATCGGGCAAGACCACGCTGCTCAACACCCTCTCCAGCTTCATCTCCAACTCCGACCGCATCGTGACGATCGAGGACGCGGCGGAACTGCAGCTGCAGCAGGAGCACGTGGTGCGGCTCGAGACGCGGCCGCCGAACATCGAGGGCAAAGGGGCGATCACCGCCACGGACCTGGTGCGCAACGCCCTCCGCATGCGGCCGGAACGGATCATCATCGGCGAGTGCCGCGGTGGCGAAACGCTCGACATGCTCCAGGCCATGAATACCGGACATGACGGGTCGCTCACGACCATCCACGCCAACACGCCGCGGGACGGCATCGCCCGGCTCGAAACGATGATCATGATGTCGGGCTTCGAAATGCCGATCAAGGCGATGCGCCAGCAGATCGCCAGTGCCGTGCATCTGATCATCCAGGCCAACCGCCTCCAGGGCGGACCGCGCCGCGTGACCAGCATCACGGAGGTGGTCGGCATGGAGCAGGACACGGTGATCATGCAGGACATCTACAAGTACGTGCAGGAAGGCATCGATGAGACGGGGCGGGCGCGCGGGCGATTCGAATCGACCGGCATTCGTCCAACCTTCATGAGTCGCCTGGAGGCGGCCGGCGTGCGTTTGCCCGCCAGTGCCTTCCGCCAGCGCGTCATGATGGTGGATTAAACCGACTGATTGGGAAGACCATGTTGACCATCATTGTAATCGTCGCCTCCTTCATTGGTGTGGCCGCACTCGTCGGCGGCGTCGCCGTCATATTTCGCGGCGACTCCGACAGCGCCGTGGAGGAACGGCTGGAGATCTTCGCGGGCACCAAGAGCCCGACCGTCACGCGGGGACACAAACTCGAGCCCAGCCTGCTGTCGTCGCCGCTGGACGAAACCCGCGGCATGGTCGCCAAGCTGCTCTCCCGCATGGGCAACTTCCGCCGGCTCCTGGAACAGGCCGACGTGGCGCTCGACCCGTCCCGCTTCGTGCTGCTGTGTGCCGGACTGGCCGCGGCGGGAGCGGGCGTCTGCATCCTGGTGCCCAGCGTGCCCAAGTACCTCGCGCCGATCGTGGCCCCCGCCCTCGGCGCAGCCCCGCTGATGTGGTTGCTGCTGCGCCGCCGCCGCCGGCTGCGGAAGTTCGGTCAACAGATGCCCGAGGCGCTGGAACTGATCAGCCGTGCCCTGCGGGCCGGCCACAGCCTGGCGAGCGGGATCAGCCTGGTCTCCGAGGAAATGGCCGAGCCGATCAGCAAGGAGTTCCGCCGCTGCTACGAAGCCCAGAACCTGGGCATTCCCCTGGAAGAAGCGATGGACGACATGTGCGGCCGCGTGCCGAACCTGGACCTGCGGTTCTTCGTCACCGCCATCGTCCTGCAGCGCCAGACCGGCGGCGACCTGGCGGAAATCCTCGACAAAATCGGCTCGCTGATCCGCGAACGCTTCAAGATCTGGGGACAAATCCAGGCGCTGACCGGCGAAGGACGCCTGTCGGGAATCGTCCTGCTGGCCCTCCCCCCCGCCCTGTTCTTCGTCATGTACTACCTGAACCCGGACTACTGCACCGTGCTGTTCACCGACCCGATGGGGCACAAGATGCTGGCCGCCGCCGTCGTCATGCAGATTGTCGGTGCCATTGTGATCAAGAAGATTATCACCATTAAGGTCTGATCCGGCGCGGGGGACTGCCGACCGCGCATGGCACTACCCGATCGCTTTTACTACGAGAGTTCTCGACCCATGGCCGCTACGCTGTTCGCCATCACCGAATCGTCTGTGCTCATGCCCATCCTGGCATTCATCCTCTTCGCCGCCGCCGCCTGGCTGCTGCTGGACCTGCTGGCCTCCCGGTCCTCGCCAGCCGAACAGCGGCTCGACGAGTTCAAGGATCCGGCCATCCGCCGACGGAAGGAAGCCGAGGGCGCGCACCGCACGCTGTCAGCCGAGACCGTGACGCGCGTGTGGGAAAAGGCCTCCCCCGCGCTGGCCAAACCGCTGCAGCCGAAGAACGAGAACGAGGCGGGCAAGCTGCGCATGAAACTGGTGCAGGCCGGCTTCCGCAATGAAGCCGCGCCGTCGCTGTTCCTGAGCCTCAAGTTCGCCCTGCTCATCGGCGGACTCTTCCTCGGCGGCGGAACAGTGCTGCTGGTGGCCCACCTCAACGGCCTGCCCCTGCTCGGTCAGAAGAACCTCGTCAAGTGCGTCCTGATCGCCGGCGGCATGTTCTACCTCCCGGAACTCGTGCTGTGGTGGATCACCAGACGCCGCAAAGAACAGATCTTCCTCGGACTGCCCGACGCCCTGGACCTGATGGTCGTGTGCGTGGAAGCCGGACTCGGACTCGACCAGGCCATGCGCCGCGTGTCCGAAGAAATGGAGAAGTCCTACCCGGTCATCGCCGAAGAGTACGGGCTGTGCAACCTCCACCTGCAGATGGGACGCGGCCGCGCCCAAGTCCTGCAGGAACTCGGACAGCGCAGCGGCGTGGACGACCTGCGGGCCCTCGCCTCCATCCTGATCCAGGCCGACAAGTTCGGCTCCAGCATCGCCCAGGCCCTGCGCGTCCAGAGCGACTCGATGCGCACCCGCCGCCGACAGATCGCCGAGGAAAAAGCGGCCAAGACCGCCGTCAAGCTGATCTTCCCGCTCGTGCTGTTCATCTTCCCCGGCATCTTCGTCGTGCTGGTCGGACCGGCCGCCATCACCATCGTGCGAGAGATGTTCCCCGCCATGTCCGGTCACCGATAACCGGTAAGCTTGGCAATCCAGGTAAACCCTGCAGGCATCTCCAGCAGCAGGGTAGCTCGTGTCACCTGTGTGCCGATAAGTGACTGAAGAGGACCCTTCGTGCCGTGCGCCCAGTGCCTGGGTGTGCGGGCAGCGCGGGTATCGGTGCGGGAATGCGGCGGATCAGACGCCGTGATCCAAGTGGCAAGGGACGCTCGTGCGCCGACGCGGGCACCAGCGCGACCGGGGAGAAGGTCGCAGTTGCGGGGGACAGGAACATGCGACGAACACTGTTGGTGTGCAGTTTGGCCCTGATGTGCGTGCTGCAGGGCAGCCAGGTCCAGGCCGACCTGCATTCGATGAGTGCCAAGTGGGACTGCTTCTGGAATCGGGTCCATGTGGACTGGCATCGGAACAACGCCTGGCCGGAGCCATTCAATCTGGTGGATCAGCAGGCGGTCCGCGCGCCGATCGCGGTCATGGTGGACCGGGGATGGCAGCTGCAGAACACGATTCCCGATGAGCTGTTCGATGCCGAGACGCAGGAGCTGACGCGTGCCGGCGAGTTGAAGGTCCAGTGGATCCTCACCCAGATGCCCGTGCGTCGGCGCACCGTGTTCGTGCTGCGCGGCAACACGCCGGAAATCACTGAGCTGCGTGTGAAATCGGTCGAGAAGATGGCGGCCGGCGTCAACGGCGGCGCGACGACGATGATCACCGTCACCGACATCATTCCGCGCAACGGCTCGGCATCCTACTCCGAGCGGGTCAACACCAGCTTCGAAACCTCCGCCCCCCCGCCCCGGCTGCCCGCCATGGAAGACGGCGGCGGCGAGAGCAACTAGCCGGCGCGCGCCGACAACCGGCCACCAGCGGGCGCAAACGGCCGGCTGAGGGGATGCCTGCGATGGCCTCCCCCCAGCCTGGCTGCGGTGGCAGATCGCCGGTATATGTCAAGATTTGCGTGTTTTGACCTTTAGTCGGTTCGGGGACGCAACCGATCATTAGGCTGAAGCTACGCAAAGCAGTCAGGGGACGACGCGGCTGAGCGCGGGGAATGTTGGGCTTGCCCTGCCGCGTCCGATCCACGCTCAAGGAGGTGCGGGGTGGCCAGGCAGCGAATTTCTTGGATCGGATGGGGGGCCGTGTGTGTCCTGTGCCTCGGATGCTGGTCCAAGTCGGGCAGCAATCAGCTGGCAGCGCATGGTGCCGGGCCGTCGGCCGTCACCGCCCCGCTGGGTGATCAGCGCTACGATGACCTGGTCCGCGAGATGCAGAACAGCGGCAACCAGATCTCCGCCGACGTGAGTCCAAAGTCGCCCACGCAGAAGGTAACCGGTGCCCTGAAGAAAGCCACGGCCACCGTAGCCGGCGCGCTGACCATTAAGCCGCGCGTCGACAAAGCGGCGGACCCGCTGTCGCTCGACAACATGCCCAAAAAGATCGGCGTCGACCTGTGCTACCAGGCAGGGCGGATGGCGGAGGCCAACGGCAACCCGGCCGCCGCCATCAAACAGTACGAACGGGGCCTGGAGGATTCGCCCAACCACCTGCCGACACTCATCAGCCTGGCCCGCCTGTACGACCGGCAGGACCAGTTTGACAAGGCGGAGGCCATGTACCAGCGGGCGCTGGAGGCCGAGCCCGACAACGCGCTGGCCCACAACGATCTGGGGCTGTGCCTGGCCCGCCACAACCGGCCCGAACCCGCGCTGGCCGCCCTGCGGCAGGCTGTGAAACTCGAGCCAAATCGCAAGCTCTACCGCAATAACTTGGCCACCGTGCTCGTCGACCTCGGCCGGATCGACGACGCCTGGACGGAACTGACCGTCGTGCATCCGCCCGCCGTGGCCCATTACAATCTCGGCTACCTGCTCTATCACGCCGGGAATGTGCCGCGCGCGCGTCAGGAATTCACGCAGGCCAAACAGGCCGACGCATCCCTGGCCGCCGCCGATCAGATGCTCCGGCAGCTCGACGGCGAGACCGCGCGGCCCGACAAGACAGAGGTGGCCATGACGCCCCCCGCGGTGAAACTCCGCGTGGAAGATGTGGAACCGCAGCCGACACCGCTCGGCCCGCGCACCAAGGCCACGCCGGTCTCCGCCGCACGCGCGCCGCTCGACCTGCGGCGGACACCCCCGACGGAATCGGAACCGGCACCCGTCCCGCCGCCCGCTCAGCCGGCCGCCGAGCCGGTGCCGCTCGCGCCCGACCACGCCGACGCGGCCCCCGCCGGGCCGGTCCTGGAACCGCCGACCGGCGAGTTCCCGATCCGCCGGATGTCGGCGATCACCGTCGACGAGACGGACGAACTGGACCTGCCGACCCCGGCCCTGCTCGACGAACTGCGGCGGGTTCCGCAGCCGTAGCAGGCACCGCCCGCGCGGGCGTTACGGAGTCTGGAGTGCCGCCACGCGGCCCTGGAGCGCTTGCATGATGACCGGAGCGACATCCGGCCCGCAGCTGTTAATCTCGCCATACTGCGGCGCACTCCGACCGTACACGTACGGCGGCTCGCGATCCCACTGGCGGCGCGGCATGATGTAGCCGATCTCGTCGTTCGCCAGGCCGAACAGCAGCCACTTCTTGCCGGGCAGCAGGTCGCAGACCAGCGGTTCGATCGGCGCCTGCGGATAATCGGCTCCCGGTGCCGCCGGGTCCGGGACCGGGCCGCAGACCAGCTCCGGATAAAGCTCGCCCGGCACAGCCACCAGATGCACTTCTCCCAGCTGCAGGCATGCCACTTCCGTTTCAATGGCCGAGATGGCCTGCGCACGCACGGCGCGCAGCGGCTCGCCCAGCGGCGCATCTGCGCCATTCCAGGCATAGGCATCCCGGCGCAGCACACCCAACAGCCGCCCCCAGCGATACAACTCGTTCGTCATCGGCATCCCGATCCGCGCCGCTGAAACCTGCCAGGGCGTCAGCCGAACGGCCTCCGCGTTCTGCTCGGCACGCATCGCCAGCTGCGCCACTTCCTCGCCATAGCAGCGCGCGAATTCGAAATCCCCTTCCCCCAACAGCTCCCCCCGCTCGTTGTGCACACGCTCCCGCGGGGGCGCAATCAATCCGCCAATCGCGCCGGTGAAGTACACAACCGGGCACCCGTACTGGCGGCCCAGCGCAGCAATGGTCGACGCCGGAAAGTCCGCTGTGATCAGCCGATTCTCGGCCCCCAGCGCTTCGGGATGACAGTTCCACTGAACGACCAGCCCGCTGACCGCGCCGTCCTCCGGGCCGGTGAATCGCAGCAGGCGCAGCACCCCGTCCTTGACGACCGGCAGCCGGGTGTCGTCCAGCAATGACGCGTCGGCCGCCGTCCCGTACCAGGCTCGCGCCGCCCGCAGGTTCTGCTCCGCCTGCCGCACCGCCTGCGCGATCCGCACGACCACAGTCTGCACGTACGCATCGTCCACCCCGCGCTGCAAGAAGGTCTTCCCCCAGACCCCAATCACGTCCGGACCTTCGTGGTTGTGCGTGCTGGCCACCAGCACATAACAGAAGTCCTGCAGCTGCGCACGCACACGCTGCACGTCGGGGAACTGCAGTCCGATCAGGTCGAGCGATACCCAGGCCAGCTTCTGAGTGCCCGACTTCAGCACGACGCAGCGCGCGTAGAGCGGATCGTGCACGCCGGTCGCGGAACGCCCCGGATAATATCCGGCCAGCCAGACCGGTTTGTCCTGGCTTACCTCCGGCGTGATGTCGACGTGCGCGAACCCGACCTCCAGCAACTCATCCGCCACGCCCGGCGCGCCGGTGAGCCAGACGAGGGCGGTCAGTGCGAGTGTCCGACGCGCACGCGCGGCGCTGGCCGATGCGAGGCGTGACGAACCGTTGGACATTGCCTGCCAGATTACCTGCCACATGGGACGCTACTGTGCCTGAGAGGATCCTTCCGCGTCGCGAAGCGGACGCTGCTTTCCCTGCCTCGGCATGCGTCACAGTCCACGCCACGCGCAGAGGCTCCCTATTCTACCTGAACCGCAGCGGGCGCACAGCTGACGCTTTGCGGTCGCCGGTCGGCGCACCGCCGCGGCACAGCCTGCTGTTCACGCGTTTGCCGCGGACTTAAAATGGCGCCGCGTTTTCCGGGCTCGGCACCGTCAGCGATGATGGCGGCGTGCGGCGGCTGGTGGGGGGTCTTTTTTCTGTTTTTACTGACTTTGTTGTGCAAGCGAGGAGGAAGCCGTGGGCATCGAAACCAGTACGTATATCGCTCTGAGCGTGGTGATGTTCCTCGAGTATGCGGTGTGGGGTGCCTGGTCCCCTGTGCTGGCCGCGCGTTTGCTCGGGCCGCTGAAGATGACCGGCAAGCAGACCGGCTGGATCTACGCCACGCTCCCGGTCGCCTGCATCATCTCCCCGCTCGTGGCCGGGTGGTTGGCGGACCAGTACGTGGACATGAAGTGGATTCTGATCGTGGCCCATCTGGTGGGGGCAGTGCTGCTGTTCGTGGCGGCCAAACAGAGCCGTTTCGCGCCGCTGCTGGTCGTGATGTTCCTCTATTCGTTGTGCTATGCGGCGACCATGCCGTTGGTCAACGCGGTCTTGTTCCGGGAAACGTCCGACGGCGCCGTGACGGCCAAGGTCTTTCTCTGGGCCCCTGTGGCGTGGGCGCTGGTGGGCTGGTCGCTGACCGGCTGGCGGATGACGCGCAAGGCCCAGGGCGACGGCAGCGACTGCCTGTATTTTGCGGCAGCGCTATCCATCCTGATGGCGCTGGGGTGCTGCCTGCTGGAAGCCAAGCCGCTGCCGGCCACCGGCAAGATCCCGGTGCTCGAAGCGCTGGGCATGCTCGGCCAGATGAACTTCCTGGTCTTCGTGCTCATCAGCCTGGTGATTGCCGGCCTGATGCAGTTCTACTTCCTGGGTTCCGCGCAGTTCATGCAGGACATGGGGATTTCCAGCCGCATCGTGCCGGCCGCCATGGCGCTGGCCCAGATCGCCCAGGCCGCGGCCACCTGGTTCCTGCTGACGAAACTTACCGAGGGGGCCGGATTCAAGTGGACGCTCACCATTGGAGCCTGTTGCTGGCTCCTGCTGTACGTCATCTACGTGGTGGGTCGACCGCAGGCGCTGATCATCCTGGCCCAGCCGCTGCACGGCTTCGCCTATGTGTTCTTCATCATTGCCGGCCAGATGTGCGCTAACAACTACGCCACGCCGGACATCGTCGGTTCGATGCAGGCCCTGATCTTTGCCGCCACCACCGGCGTCGGGTTGTTCCTGGGCACGCAGTTCGCCGGCATCGTCATGGACAGGAATTCGGTCGAAGGCAAGTTCCAGTGGCCCAAGGTGTGGATCGTCCCCTGCGTCATCGCGCTGGTCGGGGCCCTGGTCCTGGCAGCCGTCTTCCAGGACCCGGCGGCCGACCAGAAGAAGGCCACCCCAGATGCCAACGCGCCGGTTTCCGCCCGCGACGCCTGATGCCGGCTGCCGACGAATCGTGTGGGGCACTGCCAAGGACAGCTCTGGCAGTGCCCCCGTCGTTTGAGCCCGGACGCGACCCGCCACATGCCGCGATCTGTGTCGCCTGCCAGACGCTTCAGGTGCGGCCCGTACCCGCTCGCGCCCGCCCCCGCCCCAAGAAACAGCAGAACCCGGTCAGCCAGTTGCTGCCCGGGCTCCTGCAGTTCACATAGTGGAGGATAGGGGGCTCGAACCCCTGACCTCGTGAATGCCATTCACGCGCTCTCCCAACTGAGCTAATCCCCCGCAGTCATCGCGTCCTTGCCGGACGCCCCGCCTTCCCCCCCAACGATGAAAACCGTATCGTGTGCAAGGCCCCAGGGCGGACTGAGAATTCGCACATTAGCAATCACCCGCAGAAGTGTCAAGGACGGCCAGCGGACATCGCCGTGAAGCGTCATCTTATTGCATTCCTGAAAATCGCCGTGCCGGCCGGCATCGTCGCCTGGTTGCTGGCGACCGTGCGGCCGGACCAGTACGAACAGTTCGTGGAACGGCCGAAGAACTGGCCGTTGCTGCTGGCCGCACTGGCCGTCGTCTTCACGGCGGTCGCCCTGACGTTCGTGCGCTGGTACCTGCTGGTGCGCGCGCTGCAACTGCGTTTCCGTCTGACCGATGCGTTTCGGCTGGGGTTCCTGGGATACCTGTTCAATTTCGTCGTCGTGGGCTCGGTCGGGGGAGACCTGTTCAAGGCCGTGTTCATCGCCCGGGAACAGCCGGGGCGGCGGGCCGAGGCCGTGGCCACCGTGGTGCTCGATCGGATCGTGGGGGTCTACGCGCTGGTGCTGCTGACCAGCGCCGTGATCCTGGGCGGAGGCATCCCGCGATCCACCGTGGAAGTCGAGACCATCTGCCACCTGACCCTGGCCTGCGCCGCACTGGGCGCTGCGGGCATCGCCGTCGCCATGCTGCCCGGGTTCGCCAGCGGTCCGGTGGCCCGCTTCCTCACCCGACTGCCCAAAGTCGGCCGGGTCCTCGACCGGTTGATCAGCGCCGTGCGGATCTACCGCACGCGGTGGGTGACGGTCGGCATCACGGTGCTGATGAGCATCGGCAGCCACGCGTTGTTCGCCCTGGCGCTCTACTTCATCGCGCAGGCCATGTTCGCCCACGTGCCGACGCTCCGCGAACACCTGATCCTGGTGCCCCTGGGGATGGTGGCCGGCTCCCTGCCGCTGGCAC
>DAISIS010000096.1:0-13811 GCA_036821925.1 Pirellulaceae bacterium | reverse complement strand
CCTGCGGCCGCTCCCAGTGGAACGTCTCGCTGTCGTTGAAGAACACGATCGTCTGGTGGTGCCCCAGCTCGCGCGGCAGGCGGTCCAGCACGGCGATCGACTCGATGAACGACATCTGGCCTGGCTCCGGCGACACCTCTTCCCGCTCGCCGCTCAACCGCATGGTTTCCACGATTCCGGCGGACGAGAGGACATGCCGCGCCTCCAACTGCTCACCATTGTCCAGCTCGACCCCCACCGCACGGCCATCCTCGATCCGGATCCGCCGGACGCCAGACCGCAGGCGCAACTCGCCCCCCAGGCTGCGAAACCGCCGCACGAGATTGCGGAGGATCAGTCGGACGCCGGCCAGCGGGCGGGCGAATCCTTCCAGGAAGATGCTGCGAAACATGATGCAGAACTGGCCGAAATCCATGTCCCGCTCGCGCGCGTTGCCGTACCACATCACGGGGCAGAGGATCATCTCGCGCAGCAGCGGATCGGAAATCGACTCCGCCAGCAGCGCCCGCGTGGAACGCTGGAACAGCGCTCCATCCAGGTCGTCGTAATCGATCAGCTGGGCCACCAGCTTCCGCAGATTGTCCTTCTGGTCCGGGAATCGGGCAGCCACCTCCGCTTCGAACAGGCGAAAGTCGTTGTTGAAGCGCAGCGTGACGCCCGGGAACGCCACCGACGAACCGGCTTGCGGCGCCAGGGCGAAATCCTCCCAGCGAAAGCGCAGCTGGCGCAGCAGGCGGGCCAGCGGCCCACGCTTGCTCCCCTGGGGCGCATAGTTCGTCACGGCGTGCAGCCCCACATCGAAATCGCGGCCACGCTGACGATAGAAGGAGTTCAGACCGCCAATGGTCGTGTGCCGCTCCAGAATGCACACGCGTTTGTCGTAGTGAGCCAACCGGATGCCGGCCGCCAGCCCCGACAGGCCGGCACCAATGATGATCGTGTCATACATGGCACATACTACGAAACCCGCTGCATGTCCTTCATGATCGGTTCCAGGTAAGTGACCGTACTGCGCATGCTGGCCAGCTGCGGGTAGTCATCCTCTGGAACCTGGACGCGATACCGTTTGCGCAGCTCCATCACGATGTCCAGGAAGTCCATGCTGTCAAGTTCCACCTGGTCGCGGAACGCCACGTCATCCTGCAGCGCGCTGAGATCTTCATCGGGCGCAATGTCTGACAGGATGTCCAGGATCTCTTCTCGAATCTCGACCGGCGTCATACCGCGTGTTCTCCCACAAGATTATCCGACGTACTGTTTGACAATTACGGCTGAGTTGATTCCCAGCATGCCGAAGGAGTTGTTCAGCACGACGTTGACCGGGCCGATTTCCCGAGGCTGGTTCAGCACGAGCCCCGGGCCGGGAAGCTGGCACTCGGGATCCAGATCGTCCACGTTGATCGTGGCATGGCAGACACCGTCGTCGAAGCTGACGAGGTTGCCGGCCAGTTCCAGCGCTCCGGCAGCGCCCATGCTGTGCCCGATGAAACTCTTCGTGTTGTTGAAGTGCGTCCGATCGGACGCGCCGAACACCGTCCGCAACGCGATGCACTCCTGAGCGTCGCCGCTGACCGTGCCCGTCGCATGCGTGCTGACGATGTCGACCTGAGCGGGCACGAGGCCGGCGCGCCGGAGCGCCAGCTGCATGCACTCGGCCTGCCGCTGGGCGTTGGGCAGCACGAAGTCGGTCGCGTCGGTGTTCATCGCATAGCCGGCCACCTCGCCGTAGATGCGTGCCCGGCGCCGCCGCGCGTCGCTCAGCCGCTCCAGCACAAACACACATCCCCCTTCGGCTACGACAATCCCGTTGCGGTGCAGGTCGAACGGGCGCGAGGCACGGGCCGCGTCGGCGTGTTCGGCTAATGCCCCCTGGCTGCGAAAACTGGCGAAGATCCCGAACGTGTGAATGCTCTCGGACACCCCACCGGCCAGCGCAATGTCGCACTCGTCCAGCCGCAGCATCTGGACACCCTGGATCAACCCCGCATTGCCGGCCGCACAGGCCGCGCCGATCGTGTAATGCGGGCCGACGATCCCCAGATTCAGCGCCACTTCACCGGCCGGGTTGTTCGCCACCGTGCGGGGGTTGTGGTGGTGCGACCAGAAACTCGTGTCGTAGTCGTACCCTTTGAGCTCGAAGATCTCGTTCTCCGTCTCCACGTTGCCGTGCTCGGTGACCCCCAGGAACACCCCCACGCGTGCCGGATCCACGGTCGGCCAGTCGATCCCCGAGTCGCCGATCGCTTCGTGCGCGCTGTACACCCCCACGCTTCCCGCGCGCGTGCCCCGCCGCAGGTCTTTGCGGGACTGGTACTTGCCGGTCTCGAAATCGCACACCCCGGCCAGCGTCTTGCCGACGTAGCGAATCTCGTAGGGCCGCACGCCGCTGCGCCCGGCCAGCAGCCCCTCGCGAAACGCGGGCAGACTGTTGCCGTTGGGAGCAGTCAGGCCGATCCCCGTGATCACAATCCGCTGCTGCTCAGGCAGTTCGGGCGGCATGTCGGTGGCAATCATCCGGCCAGGTCCTCGTTCGCGTAAAACCACTGAGGCTAACTACTTCCGCGCGACTTGACAAGCGGCAACGCGGCGCGAACCCGCGCCGCCCCTCGCCAGCCAGTCGCCAACCTAAGATCATACGCCATCGGCCTGCGTTCGAGAACCGCCGGGGGGCTGAATCAAACACCACCAGCCGGCCCCGGTATGGCGCGTCCGACAGGGTGGTTCCGCAGCCGCGCACCGGTGCGTCAGGAGGACGTCACCTCATCGCCGGCAGTCAGCCACGCCCCCAGGCGGCGCATCCCTTCGTCGGTCGACACGAGCGGCTGATAGCCGAAATCACGCCGGGCACGCTCGATGCTGAAATAGTGCGACGTCGCCAGTTGGGCCGCCAGAAAACGGGTCATCAGCGGCTCGCGCTCGATCCGCAGCAGCCGATAGGCCGTTTCCAGCAGCGTTCCCGCACGGCGGGCCAGGCGCGCCGAAATGCGCCGCCGCACCGGGGGCAGACCGACCAGCCCCAGAATGGCGTTGATCCAGTCCCAGCACCGGACCGGCTCCCCCTGCGTGATGAAGTACGCACGCCCCGCCACCGGCGACTGATCGGCCAACGCATCGGCGGCCAGCAGGTGAGCGCGGGCCGCGTTCTCGACGTACACCATATCGATCAGGTTGCTCCCGTCCCCCACCTGCCGCAGCCGGCCCCGCCGGGCCCGCTCGATGAGGCGCGGCACCAGATGCGGATCCCGCGGACCCCAGATCAGGTGCGGACGCAGAGCACAGGTGAGCAGATCGCGGTCATCGTTGGCGGCAAGCACCGCCTGTTCCGCCAGTGCCTTGGTGTGCGGGTAGTGGCACAGCCAGCGCTGCGGGTACGGCGCCGATTCGTCGACACCGCACTGATCGGTCCCATCGAACGTCACGCTCGGACTGCTGGTGAAGACCAGCTTGCGGACACCACCGGCGCGGCAGGCCGCAATGACGTTCTCCGTGCCTCGCACGTTCACCGAATGAAACAGCTCCCACGCACCCCACACGCCCGGCACAGCCGCCGTGTGGTAGACCACCTCCACCCCGGTGACCGCCGCCTGGACCGCCTGGCGATCGCGGATGTCCGCGCGCACCGACTCGACCCCCAGCCGCTCGAGCGCAGGGTACGCTCCGCGCGCGAGCCCGCGCACCCGGTCGCCACGCGCCACCAGTTGTGCCACGAGGTACTGACCCAGAAATCCCCCCGCACCCGTCACCAGTACCTTCACGCTGCGCGCTCCGTCCACCAGCTGCCCATCACATCAGAAGTCCTCTACCATCTCCACCGGAATTTCGAACCGGAAGTAGTCCGCGGCGCCAATCGCGTGGGCCGGGAGCGACAGCCGAAAGCACCGGATGCCGGCCCGGTCAACATCGGCCGGCACCAGGAACACCACCGTGTCCTGCACGTCGTCGTGCGGTGCAATCTCGTCCGCCAGCTGCTGACCTTCCACACTCGATACGTCATCGAACCGTACCAGGTCATAGAGGCGGCCGGCATCGTCCTGCAGCTGCGGCAGGAGCGCCGCGCCCTCTGCGTCTCCCACACTGCCCGCATACCAGCTGCAATAGGGGTGCGGCTGCGCGCCGCGATTGTGCACGCGGACCGTGATCGCCAGCAGGTTGCTGTCATCCGTCGTGATCACCTCGTTGTTCACATCCCTGGCCCGCACCGCGCCGTAGCGGGCGCGCACCACCTTCACCTCCAACTGCCCCAGACGCTGAGCCCGATGCGCCGCGTCCGTCCAGCGGAACTGGGGCATCTCGGCCGGCGGCACGGCCGGAGGGTCCGGTTCCGCCGCAGTCGGCGCCGCCTGCTGACGCGTCCGCACGAAGTGGATGCCAACCGGGACGCTGGCCACGACCACCAGCAAGCACGCCACCACGGTGATCACCGTCCAGATCATCCCGCCGCGCGGCGCCACGTCCGGCTCACACGGCTCACCGGCCGGGACGGTCCGCAGCGCCCCATCACGCTGCCACGCGCCAGGCGTCTCTCTCGCCGCAGGCATCTCGACCGGCAAACCGTCGGTCCGCCAGTTGCGGGCTCCGGGCGCTCGTTCGCCGGCACACGGCCCGGTCCCTGTCCCGGGCGGGCGGGCAGCCGTCCCGCCGGGCTTGGCGGGCTTGGCGGGGGGCGGCGGCTGGCCTGTCTCGGACACGGGGGCTTCGGACACGGGGGCTTCGGGCACCAGTGTTTCGGGCATCAGTGTTTCGGACACGGGGGCAAAGAACACTGTCTGGCACACCGGGCACTGCAGCTGCTGCCCGACCGCCATGCCGACACACTGCGCGCGTCCACAACCGGGACATCGAATGAAAATGTTGCCTTCGGCCATCCGCCACCTGCCGCTTTCCGTCACGCGGTGTACAGTCTCAATGTAGCGGCCTGACGCTGCAACGGCCAGAGCGTCTGTGCAGCTCGCCGCGTCGGCGCCGAGGGGCGCGCGGTTACAGGTGCTGCGTGGCCCACTCCGCAAGCTGCTCGCGGAAGATCTTCGCGTTGTGGCGAATGTCGACCGGCAAAGACGGATGGAGCAGGAAATGGCGGATGCGCCGGGTCAATTCGTGCTGTTGCGCCAATGCCGCGACCTCCGTGAGCAGTCGTTGTTCGTCGGCGTGCGACTGCGGTCTCTGCTCCGGCCAGGTCTCGATCACCACCACCGGGACCTGGCCGCCCGGCTGTCCGACACCCACGAGCGCGGAGCGGTACACAGCCGGGTGGCCGTTGATGATGGCTTCGCACGGCACAGTGAACATCGGGCCGTCGGTGGTCAGCAGCCGATGGGACTTGCGGCCACAGAACCAGAACCGGTCCCGGTCATCCAGATACCCCACGTCACCCATCCGATGCCAGAATCGGTCGCCGTCGCGGATCTTGTGCTGGGCGTTGGCTTCAAGGCACGTGACGTACTGGGTGGTGACCACCGCGCCGCGCACAATCAGTTCGCCGATCTCGCCCGTGGGCAGCGGCTCCATGTCGCGTGCGTCGGGGATGCAGTCATCGCGAATCCGGATCACCTGCCAGTCGATGCCGGGGAAGCGGCGTCCGACGCATGTACCTTTTCCCAATGCGCTTTGCGCCGCCGTCTCCTGCAGCACTTCGCGCCCCGAGATGGAGGCGACCGGCAGCGCCTCGGTCGCTCCGTAGGGGGTGAACATGTCGCCGTCCGGGTGCATCGCCTGGCGGACGCGCGCGATCACGTGTGGCGGGACGGGGGCGCCGGCCGACAACACCTGCCGGAGCGTCGGCAGTCTGATCTGTTTCGCTTCGCAGTAACGTCCCACGACATTCCACAGCGCGGGGGATCCGAACGACTGGGTGACCTGCCAGCGTTGGACAGCCTCGACGATGTTCCGCGGGTTGACCTGCGCGGGCCGCGTCGGGTCCATCACGGGAATCACGGTGGAGACCCCCATGGCGCAGTTGAAGAGCGCGAACAGCGGGAATCCCGGCACATCGATGCCCCCCGGGGCGATCTGATAGAAGCGCTGGATTTCCCGCGCCTGGGCGGTGAAGTTGCCGTGGTTGAACAGCACGCCTTTGGGCGGTCCCGTGCTGCCGGTGGTGAAGATGATGGCGGCCGGATCTGCCGCCTGCAGGGGTGCCATCGGCGTGTCCTGCGGCGCGGCGGCGCGCAGCTGACGCAGCGTCATCCCGCCCCAGAACCAGCGGCGGCCGACCGTGACGTTGAGCCGGGCCTGGGGAAAGCGGTGCCGCAGCAGTACGCGCAGCGCCTGAACCTGGCTGATCGCCACAAACCCCTCGGGCTGTGCGGCGGCCAGGCAGCGGACCAGGTTCTTCTTGCCCATGCCCGGATCGATCAGGATCACCACCACCCCTGCCTTCAACAAGGCGAACACGAGCGAGATGAAGTCGATGCTAGGGCGCACCAGCAGCGCGATCCGCATGCCCGCGCGCGCCCCCTGGGCGCGTAATCCGGCGGCGATCGCGTCGCTGTCCCGCTGCAGTTCGCGGAAGGTGATCTGCCGGTACCGCTGCCGGCCGCGCCGATCGCGGCCGCGCGGCTCGGCAATCGCCATCTGGTCTGGCTGACGCACGGCCGTTTCGCGCAGCAGTGTGGCCACATTTTCACGCGATGGATCAGGCATGGCTCCGCTCACTCACATAGTCGAGCACCAGGCGGGCCACGTCCCGCCGGACCGTGCGGGCCAGGGCCTTCCAGCCCGGCACCGCGTTCACTTCCAGCACATACATCTGGCCGTCACGACCGGGCAGCAGGTCGACGCCGGCGATCGGTGTTCCCACGGCGCGGGCCGCCGTGCGTGCCATGTCGATCCACCCATCTTCCAGCTCGACCGCTTCCGTCCGCGCGCCGCGACTGACGTTTGTGCGCCAGTCGGCCGGATTCGCGCGGCGCATGGCCAGCGTCTGGTCGCCAATGACCAGCACGCGGAGATCGTACCCGTAGTGGGGCACGAACTGCTGCAGATAGATCGCCGCCCCCAGCTGGTCCAGCAGCTTGAACGCGCGCAGGGCCAGCGCAGGGTCTGTGACGCGGGTGATGCCGCGCCCCTCACTGCCGAACAGCGGTTTGACCACGACGTCCCCCCCCAGTTCCTCGAAGGCGCGCATCGCGGCCGGCCAGCTCTGACCGGTCACGGTGGGGGGCACCTGCAGCCCCGCATCGCAGATGCGAGCCAGTGTCAGATACTTGTCAATGGCCACTTCCAGGGAGCGCGGCGGATTGAGCACCAGCGTGCCCTGCCGCTCGGCGTGCCCCAGCGCGTCCATGCGGAAGATGACCTGCTCGAGCGTGCCGGGGGGCATGGAACGCACCAGCAACGCATCGCAGGCCGCCAGGTCGGTGGCGTGGGCCTCCACCCGCGCGC
Organism: Pirellulaceae bacterium; assembly: GCA_036821925.1. Taxonomy (GTDB): domain Bacteria; phylum Planctomycetota; class Planctomycetia; order Pirellulales; family Pirellulaceae; genus JAAYDI01. The sequence continues at coordinate 6,431 of DAISIS010000096.1, read as the reverse complement.
CTGGCAGAGCGCCCAGGCGCGCCGCGATGCCCTCAAACGCACACACCGTCACCTCGGCGGTCGACCCCGCAGCGCGCTGCAGGTCGCTGGCGTACCAGCTGCCGGGCGATGCCAACACCGCAATCCGCAAACGACGTCTACTCACCGGCTTCCCCAGCGATCCCGCTGCCCTGGCTGACCCCAAACGATGCCTCCAGCACGCGCGGCTGCGGCTGTCCGTAGCGGAACTGCCGGCCCGTCTCCACGTTGACGAAGTCGATCACCGCCGGACTGAACAACAGCGGGTCGATGCGATAGAAGTCCCGGTCGTAGGCCGCGAAGATGTCGGTGAACGGCCGGCCGTGGTCGCGGGACGACGCGCTGGGCACGCGGGGCCCGATCGCCTCCAGGCTGCTGTCGTCCCCTTGCACCCACAACGTCACGTGCGCTCCGTACAACACCGCATCATTCGTGCGGCCGATCGCTGTCAGATTGTCGGCGGCCACTGGCGGCAACGGGGCGATTCCGTATCCGGAGATCACGCGGGACAGATCGAAGTCGAGTTCCAGCAGCTTGTGCAGCGCCGTTTCGACGGACCGGGCGACCACCTGCACCGTGCCGGCCAGGCTGGCCGTGGGCGCCACGAGCAGGGTCAGGTTCTCCGGCTCCACCTGGCACTGCCGGGCGATGTCGGACCGTACTTCAGCCGGCGGCAGGCAGGCACTTTCCAGCACCCCCACCGCGCGCGTCGGCTGTTCCAGGCAGCCAATCCGCTCAAACAGCGGCTCGCGCCCCCGCGCCGCACGCATCGGCCCCGAACCCATCGCGAAGTAATCGCCATAGCTCAGCGGCCACCCGGCGTACTGCGCAGCCATGCAGGCGCTGACCGGATGATCGGTCATCACCGCCACCCACGGGCCCGACCAGAGCGCGTCGTGGCCGCGCGTCAGCCGCACGCGCGCCAAGCCTGCCAGACAGATCTCCGCCAGCCGGCAGCCGGCCGCCAGCCCGCCGCGCGCATCGACGCCGCAGTCGATCACACATACGTCACCTGGCGGCGCAGCAATGGTCACGTGCAGACGGTCGGCGTGCGCGATCAGATCGTGCACGACCCGCACCCCGTTTTCGTTCAACTTCACGTAACGCTCTCCTTACTGCACTCGGGATATAATACGGAAACCTGTCCGGAAGGAGCGACTCGATGCCCAGCCTGACAATCGAGAACTACGTCAAGACAATTTACCAGACGTGCGCGGCACAAGGCGAGCGGGCCGCAGCCACCGGCCAGATCGCCGCGGCCCTGGGCGTGTCGCCCGGCACGGTCACCAGCATGCTCAAGACGCTCAGCGACAGCGGCCTGGCCGCCTATACACCCTACGAAGGTGTGCAGTTGACCGAGGCGGGCCGGCATCTCGCACTACGCGTGGTGAGGCGCCACCGGCTGATCGAGCTGTTCCTCGTCCATACGCTGCACCTGGCGTGGGACGAAGTCCACGACGAGGCCGAAGACCTGGAACATGCAGTCAGCGATGCGCTGGTCGACCGCATCGACGCGTATCTGGGCTTTCCGTCGACAGATCCTCACGGGGATCCCATCCCCACCGCTGACGGGCGAGTGACCACAACCCCGGCAATCTGCTTGCTGCAGTGGCAGGTCGGCCAGCCCTTTCGACTGGTGCGGGTGCTGGACCAGTCGCCCGAGTTCCTCCGGTATCTGAGTGAGCGGCAGTTGGCGCCGGGCACCGATGCCGTGCTGGCCGCGGGGGGACCGGCCAGCGACACATTCACGGTGCGCGTGGACGGCATCGAACGGGCGCTCGACGCCGCAGCGGCGGAAAAAGTGCTGGTTACCGCCGTGCCCGCCTCGCACTGAACCGGCCCCGTCCTCGGCGCCGTTTGCGTTGTCGGCCCTTTGACGCGCCGGCGGCCACAGCGTACAACTTACTTTCGACACAGCGGTGTGGACTGCCTTCCAGTGGCCCTCGCAAGGGGGAGCCGTGAACCGGGTCAGGCCGTAACAGGAGCAGCCCTAAGCGGGGTACTCTTGTGCGAGGGCCACTTGAGGGCAGTTGCCGTTGTGTGTGGGAACCGCCCGTCTCTCGTCCGCAGCCAGCCCCGGGGCGCCGACCATGTCACATGATCCTTCTGCTGCCGGGCCTGTCCCACCTGTGGAACGTTCGCCCTCCGACTCGACGTCCTACGTGGTGGTCGCGCGGCGCTATCGCCCGAGGGCTTTCGACGATCTGGTCGGTCAGCAGCAGATCACTCAGGCGCTGATCAACGCGATCACGACGAACCGGGTGGGCCACGCCTACTTGTTCACGGGAGCGCGGGGGGTCGGCAAGACGTCCACGGCACGGATCTTCGCCAAAGCGCTCAATGCGCCCAACGGCCCGACCCCCAATCCAGACAACGACAGCGACATCTGTCGGGCGATCGATGCCGGCGAGGACGTCGACGTGATCGAAATTGACGGGGCGAGCAACCGGGGGATCGACGAGATTCGCCAGTTGCGTTCGAACGTTAACATACGGCCCAGCCGAGCGCGCTACAAGATTTACATCATTGACGAAGTGCATATGCTCACGACGGCCGCCTTCAACGCTCTGCTCAAGACGCTGGAAGAACCGCCGTCGCACGTCAAGTTCATTCTGTGCACGACCGATCCGCAGAAGATCCCGATCACCGTCCTGTCCCGCTGCCAGCGCTATGATTTCGCCCCAGTAGAAGCGGCATCGATCGTACAGCGGCTGCAGTACATTGTGTCGAGCGAGGGACGCGATGCGGAACCGGAAGCGCTGCAGATCCTGGCGCGACGTGCGGAAGGCTCGATGCGCGACAGCCAGTCGCTGCTGGAACAGCTGCTGGCCTACTGCAGCGGCACGGTGCGCGTGGAGGACGTCCACCGGATGCTGGGCACAGCGGCGTCCGGCCGGCTCATGGCGCTGGCCAATTGCCTGTTCGATCGCGACGCGGCCGGCGCACTGACCGCCATTGACGAACAGATCGCCCAGGGGGTCGACTGCGGTCAACTCGCCGAACAGCTGCTGGGCTACCTGCGCGACATCATGGCGGTCGCCGTGGGGGGCGGCCCCGATCTGCTGCGGCACGCCAGCGAAGCGGAGCATCCCGCGCTGCGCGCCGCCGCCGAGCGGCTCGGACTGCACACGACGCTGGCCGCGTTCGAGATTCTGGACCAGGCCGTCGTGCGGATGCGTCAGAGCACTCAGCCGCGCACGCTCCTGGAGATCGCCACGGTCCGCATCTGCCGGCTCGAGGAGCTCGATCAGCTGGCCAGTCTGGTCGAACAGCTCCGCGGTGGGGACATGCGCCCGGGCCCAGCGGCACCTGCATCGAGCGGGCCCAGCGGGTCAGGTGCGGGTGCAGGTCCGGATGCGGCACAGAGTGTCGCGCCGGCGTCGGAACCGGCTGCACCGGAAAAAAAAACGCCAGACGCCGATAACCGGGCCGCTGCAGCCCCCCCGGCCGCCTCTGCGAAGCGGCCTTTGACGGCCGCATCGGCAGATCAGATCTGGAAGCAAGCGCTTGATGAGCTTGGAGATATGACTGCCGACTTCGCATCGTACTACGACCATGTAGCAATTTCTGCGCCACATTCACTGGTCGTGCACTTCCGGGAAGGGTATACTCTTCAGAAAGAGTCCTGTGCTCGGCCGGATCGCAAGGCCCAGCTGGAGCAGGCGGTGGCTCAGATCGTGGGCCATCCGGTGCGGATTGACCTGGCGGTGATCCCGGAGACGCAGCCGCAGGCGGCCGCACCCGCACCGTCGATGTTTCAGCTGATGCGGGAGAAGGAAGCGCATCCGCTGGTGCGGCAGGCGGTGGAGCTGTTTGACGCGGAGGTGATCCGTGTCGACGTACCGCGGGCGGCGCGCAGCGAGCAGACGTCGGCCGATGCAAGCCCTACGAAGAAGGAAGGCCCAGACGCACATGTTTAAGGGAATCGGCAATCTCGCCTCCTTGATGAAGACCGCTCAGCAGATGGGGGGCAAGGTGCAGGCGATCCAGGAGCAACTCAGAGCGGCCCGGGCCACCGGCGCTGCGGGTGCCGGGATGGTGGAAATCGAGGTCAACGGTTTGGGGGAGGTGTTGCGGGCCCGTGTGGACCCCACGCTGTTTGCTTCAGGCGACCAGGAGATGCTTGAGGAGCTGTTGCCGGCCGCGATCAACCAGGCCCAGGCGAAGGCGAAGCAGCTGCATCGCGAGGCGATCCAGTCGATGACGGCCGGGTTGAATCTGCCGGGCCTCAACGAAGCGCTGGCGCAACTCTCCGGCGGCGACTCCTGACGACAGGTGCCGATATGACGCAACTAACGGAATCGGTTGCGAATCTGATTGAGCAGTTGGGCAGGCTGCCAGGCATTGGCCGCAAGTCGGCGGAACGTCTGACGTATCACCTGCTGCGGGTCAGCGTCCCGGAGGCGATGGCTCTGGCGGACGCCATTCGCCAGGTGCGGGAGAACGTCCATTACTGCCGGGTCTGTTTCAATCTGGCGGAGCAGGATGTGTGCGGGATCTGTCAGGATCCGAAACGGGACCAGACGTTGCTGTGCGTGGTGGAGCAGCCGCGCGACCTCATGTCACTCGAGGCCTCGGGCACGTACGACGGTCTCTACCACGTGCTGCTCGGACGCATCGCGCCGCTCGATGGCGTAGGGCCGGACCAGCTGACGCTCGAAGCGCTGGTGGAGCGTGTGCGGCAGGGACAGTTCCGCGAGGTGATCATGGCCACCAACCCGACCGTCGAAGGCGACGGGACGGCGCTGCACATCTCCAATCTGCTGGCGGAGTTGCCCGTGGAAATTACCCGCTTGGCGCGGGGGATCACGACCGGCAGCGTGCTCGAGTTCACAAACAAGGAAATCCTGGCTGACGCCTTGGCCGGTCGCCAGAGATTCTGATGTCATCTTACCCGTTTCAGTGGTAAGTTTGGGGTGGCCGCGATGTGGATACCGCACCGCGTGGTGTGGTGGTTGGCAGGACGACGGAAAGCAGATGCGCCATGAGACTATCCTTAGGTCTGGAAGCACGGCAGGTTCAGACGCAGATCCAGAAGCTGGCGCCGCGGATGATCCAGTCAATGGAGATCCTGCAGCTGCCGATCATGGCCCTGCAGGACCGCATCGAACAGGAGATGAACGAGAACCCGGTGCTGGAGATCCAGGAACAGGATCCCACCTTGCCGGACGAGCCGGCCGAACGAGACAATCCGGACGCGCCGGCCGAGACGGAGCGGGAGATGGTTGTCGACGAGACCAGGGACAACGTCGACGATTTCGAACGGCTGATGAACATGGATTCGGAGGCCCCCGGCACCTTCGATGACGGGCCCCGCCGGTCCCTCACGCGGATCGAGGAGGAGGCCGATCGCAAGCACGACGCCATGGCCAACGTCGTGGCCCGTCCCGAGTCGCTCAACGATTACCTCATGCACCAGATCGGCGAGATGGAGTTGGAGCCGGAGCTGGCAGCGATGGCGGAACGGATCATCTCCGCGCTCGACGCGAGCGACGGCGGGTACCTGAAGTCCAGCCTGGAGGACCTGCTGCCCCCCGATGCGGACCCGGCTCAACTCGAAGTGGCGCGGCGGGCGCTGGAAATCGTCCAGCATCTGGATCCGCCCGGGATCGCCGCCCGGGATCTGCGCGAGTGCCTGCTGGCCCAGCTCACCCCCGGCATGCCGTTCTACGAGGAACTCAAAACGCTCATTACCAGCCATCTGGAGGATCTCCGCGACAACCGGCTGCCCCTGATCGAACGGAAGACCGGCTACTCGATCGAGCGGATCCAGAAGGCCTGGGAGCAGCTGCGCAAGCTCAACCCGAAGCCCGGCGCGCAGTTCGCCGATTCCTACGTGCCGACCGTGACCCCCGACATTATGGTCGAACAGGCGGACGACGGATCCTACCGCATCGTGCTCGAAGACGCCCGCACGCCGCGGCTGTACATCAGCGAGTACTATCGCCAGCGGATGCTCACCGGCAAGGCCACGCCGGAAGAGCGCGAATTCATCAAACGCAAGATCAACGCCGCCCAGTGGCTGATCGATTCGATCGAGCAGCGGCGCAGTACGCTGACCAAGGTCGCACAGGCGATCGTGGACCACCAGAAACGGTTTCTCGATGACGGCCCGGAGTTCATCGTGCCGCTGAAGATGCAGCAAATCGCCGATACGGTGGGGGTGCACGTGACGACCGTCAGCCGCGCCGTGGACGACAAGTGGATTCAGACCCCGCGCGGCATGTTCGCCCTCAAACGGTTCTTCGTCGGTGGCACCCGCAGCGACGACGGAGACGATGTGGCCTGGGACACCATCCGGATCAAACTGCAGGAACTGGTGGACAACGAGGACAAGTCCAACCCGCTGAGCGACGATGACCTGGTGCGCGAGCTGGAAAAGCAGGTGGACCAGAAGCTGGTCCGGCTGCAGG
>DAISIS010000095.1:0-13821 GCA_036821925.1 Pirellulaceae bacterium | reverse complement strand
ACACGTCCGCGCCCGGCGCGGCGTCCAGGGCGGCCATCAGCCCGGCCGGTCGCGGGGCCAATACGTGGATCATCTGCTCGGCCCGCTCGGCCAGGGCCACCAGGCCCAGCGAGCGCAACCGGGCGATCGCCCGATCCCGCCGCTCCGGGGTGAAGTTGCCGCCCTCGGGGAAGATCACGAACGCGTCGTCGCCGCCCAATCCGGTGGCCAACGCGGTGATCTGGTCCACCACCCCCTCACCGGCCCGGACAACGGCAATCCGATCGCACAACTGCTCGACTTCGCTCAGCGCGTGGCTCGAAAAGAACACGGTCGTGCCCTGTGCCGCACGCTCGCGCAGCACAGCTGTCAAAACCTCCTGCATCAACGGGTCCAGGCCGGTCGTCGGTTCGTCCAGCACGAGCAGCCGGGGCTGGTGAGCCAGCGCCAGAATCAATCCCAGCTTCTGACGCATGCCCCGCGACATCCTGCGGACGCGCAGATTCATCTCCAACCGAAACAGCCGGCCCAATTCCCGTCCGGCTGCGGTCAAGTCCCTGCCGCGTATCCACCCACTGATCCGCACCGCGCGATGACCGGTAAGCCACGGGTAGAGCCGCAGATCACCGGGCAGGTAACCCACGTCGCGGTTGACCAAAGCACGATGCCGCCAGCAATCGTGACCAAAGACCGTCGCGCGACCTGCACTGGGGCGCAGGAACCCCAGCAACAGCCGGATCGTCGTCGTCTTGCCCGCACCGTTGGGACCCAGAAAGCCGAAGATGTCTCCGGCCGCGATCTGCAAGTCGACCGATCGCACGCCTACGCGCCGACCATAGCAGCGGGTGAGCTGCCGGGCCTCGACTACCATCGGACGCTCGTGCCCGTCCGCGAGCCCGGCCGCCGCGCCATTGTCGCTCATGCGAGGATCGCCCGAAACAGAAGAGAACACACGACTGGTGCTCATTGTCAGCCACGCACCGGCTGCAGGCAATACAACCCACGCTGGCCTTGGCCCCTGCTTCGCTGTCCCTGTCCCCCTGCTGCCTTGTCTCTCTGACCCTTGTCTCCTTGCCCCCTTGAGGTGGGGAAACTTGGGGTTGACCGGTTCGGGGGAAAGTGGGAGCATGCTCCGCCTGCGTGAACTGCCGGCTGGATGTGCGGCCGGTGGAACACGCTTCCCGCCTCCCGTGTTGAGCACAGGCCATGAAGCCACTTGAGCATCTGCAGCATCTTCTGCTGTTCCTTCCGCTGTTGTCACTCACGGCCTGCCGGTCGCCGTACTACGCGGACCACGGCGCCGCATTGGGCGGCGTGGCCGGCGGTCTGACTGGCGCGGCGCTGGGGGATCGGCAAGGCAACGCGCTGGGTGGCGCGGTGCTAGGGACTGCGGTGGGCGCGTTGGCGGGTGCCGCCATTGGCGACTCCATGGACGCGGAAGTCGAGCGCCGGCAGGCGTTGATCGAAGCCAAGACAGGCCGGCGTATGGCGGGGCTGGTCACGACGGCAGATGTGACGACCATGGCCACATCCGGACTGGGGGACGACGTGATCATCAATCACATTCGCGCCAACGGTGTTGCGGCGCCGCTGACCCCCAACGACATCATCGAGATGCACGATCGGGGAGTGAGCGAGAAGGTGATCAACGCCATGCAGCAGACGGCGGCCCAGCAAACTGCGCCGCCGCCGGTCACCTATGCCACACCGGTGATTGTCGAAGAGCCCTATGTGGTGGCACCGTACTGGCGCCCGGGCCCGTTCTGGTATGGGCCTGGTCCGTATCGCCACCATCACCGCCCGCCGGGCGTGACCTGGGGATTCTCCTATTCCCATTGACGCGTGGTGTGCAGGGGCAGGGCCGGCAGGCGCTGAGCGGGCCGGCGGTTGGCTGACAGGCTCCGATGACGCGATCAGACGCTGAACTGGCGGACGAGTGTCTGGAGCTGCTGAGCCATGCGGGTCAGTTCGCCAGCTGCTGTCTGCGTGTGGTTGGCACCCGCGGCCGTCTCCCGCGCCGCTTCGTCCACGCCGGCAATGCTCACGGTGATCCGCTGCGAGGCCGCCGCTGACTGATCCACGCCGGCTGCCACCTGGTCGGCGGCCGCGGAGGTCTCGGAGACGTTGCGGGCGATCGCCCGCACGGTCGTGCTCTGCTGTTCAAACGCAGTAGCGATCGTGGCCGACACATCGTTCACCTGCCGGATGACCGACGCGATCCGGCCGATGGAATCGACGGACTCGTGCGCGGATCTCTGGATCCTCTCGATGCGTTGGCGTATGTCGACTGTGGCCTGTGCTGCCTGGGCGGCCAACTCCTTCACTTCGGTTGCCACGACGGCGAAGCCTCTGCCGGCACTGCCAGCGCGCGCCGCTTCGATGGTGGCGTTGAGCGCCAGCAGGTTGATCTGTTCCGCAATGTCCTGGATGGTCTCGATGACCTTTTCGATCTCCTCGGCCGCTTGGCCCAGCTGACCGACGGTCGTGTTGCTGGCATCGGCCAGCCGAGCCGCATTTCCGGCGACGCTGGCGGCCTGTTCGGCATTGGCAGCCACTTCGCCGATCCCGGACGTCATCTGCGCGACGGCGGAGGCGATCAACTTGATGTTGGTGGTCATCTGCTGGGTCGACGACGACATCGCGGTCATGTGGGAGGCGATCTGCGCGGACGTGCCCGAGACGGTGGCCGACTGCCGCGTGGCCGCATCGGCGCCGGTGGCCAGGTCGTTGGCGGTACCCGACAGTTCGCCGGCGGCGCTGGCCAGCGTCGTGGCATCCTGGCGGATCTGGCCAATCACCCGCTGCACACGCTCGAGGAACCGGTTGAACCACCGAGCCATCTCGCCCAACTCGTCCCCGCGCGTGTCCGGCAGCCGCCTGGTCAAGTCCGCCTCTCCTTCCGCCACATCCTGCAGCAGACGCACCATGCGCTGGATGGGGGGGGCGACGGAGCGATAGGTGGTGAAGCCTGCGCCGGCAGCGGCGAGGACAGCGCAGACGGTGAGCGACCACAGGCCGATCTGCCGGCCACGAACCAGCGCCCCAGCTGCTTGTTGCGTGTCGGCCAGCCGGTCAGTGAGCGTCTGGAGCTGCGCAGCCAGACGCGTGTCGAGGTCCGCCAGCTGGCGGTCGACGGCCAGCGCGGCGCGGCGCACATCCTGCTCGGCCCCAGCCGCCTGTTGTTGGGCCTGGAACAGCCGGGCCGCTGCAGTCTGGCAGGACTGCAGCCTTTCGGCGGAACTGCGCGCCACGTCCTGTTCCTCGCGCGCGGCGCACGCCTGGTGCGCGGCGGCCAGCTGGCGGAGCGTTTCCAGCGGGCGGTTGGCCGACTGGGCCACGCGTTGCTGCAGCTGCTGCAGCGACTCGTTCACCACAGCGGCCGTGCGGGCCGCGGCCGCGTGCACGATCTCCTGGACCTTCGTGTCGAGTGCCTGGAGCGCAGACTGGAGTTCCGTCTGCGCTGACGACAGCGCCTGCACGGCTACGGCCTGCTGCTGCGCCGCTCGTGCCAACTCGTCCTGCTCATCTGCCACCGCTGTGCTGAATGTCCCTGGCAGCTCGTCGCCCGCGGCCTCCGGCGCTGCGTAGACGTGCGGGGTGTACGCGCCCAGCGATTCGGCGATGAGCGACGTGGCCGTGCACAACGCTGTGCATGCGCGTTCGCGCAGCTGCCGATCGGCGGCCGACACCTGGCGCCGCGCTTCGAGCACCCTGGCGGTCAGTTCCGGAAGCGGTTCAGTTGCCGCCTTCAGGTTCTCGCCATCTGCCACGTTCCCGCTCGTGGCCAGAGACTGCTCGATACGAGCGAGCAGCGAGGACAACGTAGCTGCCGTAGCCGGTTCTCCGGCGACATCGCCCGCTGCCACCGATTGGCTGACGGTCGCCTGCACCGCATCCAGCAGGTCCGCCACGGCCAACGCCGACTCGATTGTGGATTGCGCGGCACGCAGTTCCTGAGCGGACGCCTGGGCGGTTTCGGTGACGGCCTGCGTGCCGGCCTGGGCGGCCGACTGGACCTGCTGGACGGCGCCGTCCCACGGCACAGAGGCATCCCAGCGCGTGTCCGCCGCGGACGGTTCGCGGTTGTGCAGCAAACTGGCCAGCAACTACTGGAACTCGGTCCGGCACGCATCCGCCTCGCCCCGTGTCCGGATCTGGAGGTCTTTGACCGAGAGCAGTTCCCGGACGGCCGCGAGGGCTGGCGCGCAGGTTATGCCGTTGCCTCGGTCAGTCTGTGCGAGCTGCTGGCAATTGGCCAGGGCAGTCGCGACGCCCTGCGCATCTGCGGCATCGACGGCCGACGACGCCAGCTGCCGGAGTGCGGCCACGTCGCATCCCGCGGCCCCGTGCTGCTGGAGGCTCGTCGCCACCGCGGCCGCCGTGTCCTGCCATACGCTGCGGAGGCCTGTCAGAGTGCGGTTCCCGACGGCGACCACGGCCACGATCAGGAGGGCGCACAGCAGATACCCGCTCAGGAGCCGGCCGCGCAGGTTGAATCGGGACCGGACAGGGAAAGGCGACGAGCGTCCCATGGCATTCCTCGGCAGCACTGTGTTTGTCTTCCGGACCGGGCGTAACGCGGCGTTACGCAACAGTACGTTGCGGAAAGACGACAGGCACGCAAATGTTGAGGAAATGCCACATCGCTCTGTAGCGGGATTGCCGGTTGTAGGCCCCGTGCCAGCGCGGCGGTCTCCGGCACATGCGCGTCAATGCTGGGAACGTTCGCGGTCTTCTTCGACCTTCTTGATCCAGCGCGAGACGGCCTCTTCCGAAGTCTCTTTCTTGGTCGGGTGTTTCTTGGGCTTTTTCAGCGCGTGCTTCAGTTCGAAGTCGATCCAAGGACCCTTCCAGCGGCGTTCGCGGTGCTGGGTGACGAACTGCTCGTAGTCCTGCAGCCGCACCATCCCGGCATCTTCCAGCCGGCCGAGGATTGCCCGCTGCTGCTGCTCGTCGCCATGCACCCAGACGCTCAGCAACGCCTCGTCGAACTTCTGGCTGATCACCAGCAGCTTGCGGAGTTCTTCGCGCGCGGCCTCGGCGATCTTGGGCGAGCGAATAGCCAGATTCACTCTCTCGCCCGATGCCATCCGCCGGCGAATCTGCCGAAGTTGCGTGGAGAGTTCGTGAGGATCATCATTGGGACCCAGCACCTCGCGCACAAAGACCTGCCGGTTGTCCGACAGCCCCTCCTGCCAGCGTTTGCGCAGCGACTGCGCCATCTCGCCGTCCGGATGGAAAAGGTGCAGCGTCAAGGTCTCGCCACTCTGCAGATGACACAACTCATCGTCGACCAGCGAGCACAGGTGCTCTTCCCGAAAATGACCGGCTACAGTGACATCGCGCGACGAACCGTCGGGGCGGATGATCCGCACGCGCACACGATGGGAGCTGCCCAGGTCCGATCCGGAAGCGGATTCGGACGAGGATGGCGCGGCCGCCTGCCGGTGACCTTTCTCCTGCGGGCTGTCAGAAGGTTCTTTCCACATGAACGGAGTTCCGCTGCAGGTGTTCACAAGTATCACGTAACATTCACGACCCTGAAGACCGCCAGTTGACTTGGACGGGATCCCCGCTGGCAGGGTAGCCACCAACTCTGAGAGTACCACAAAACCCTGCCGATGGGAATCAAGAAAAAGGTCTGCTGGTGGAGGGTCTTGAGGGCAGAAAAGCACCACATCCCTGGAGCCAGGGGCGCCGGAATGGGGTAAAACAAGGGCCGACTGTTGTGCCTTCCATAAGGAGCCTCATCATGTGCGTCTGGATACGGACCCTGGCTGCGCTAGTGTTTATAGTGGCCGCTGAGCAGATATCAATGGCGGACGATTCCCGGGCGCCGGCCGCCACGTTGCCCGGCACGGAGAGGCTGGAATGGACCGACGATATCGCGTCACGCATGGTGGCCGATGCCGACCGATTCCTGCTGCGCGAGATCGAGCTGTCGGTGCAGCGGCGGGCGCAGTTCTGGCACCGCGACCTGAGTTCGGCCGCGGCGTACGATCGGTCGATCGAGCCGAACCGACAGCGGCTGGCCCACATACTGGGCGTCCGGGACGCGCGGACGGCTTTTGACGGCCTGACGCTGGTCGGGACGACTGCGCGTCCCGCGCTGGTAGCGGAGACCGACCGGTACACGGTCTGGGCGGTGAGTTGGCCTGTGGTGGGGCCGATTCGCGGCGAAGGTCTGCTGCTGGTGCCCGACAGCGCTCCGCCGGCCGCGGACGTCATCGCGCTGCCCGACGCGGACCAGACACCGGAGATGATCTGCGGCTTGGCGGAAGGCGTCGCTGAGGCTGCGCAGTATGCACGAACGCTGGCTGAAAGCGGCTGCCGCGTGCTGGTCCCCACGCTGATTGACCGGAAACTGGAGCCCCGCAACAATCGCGCGCAGGTGACCACACGCGAGTTCCTGTACCGCAGCGCGTTCGAGTTGGGACGACATTTGATCGGTTACGAAGTCCAGAAGACGCTGGCCGGCGTCGACTGGTTTGCGCGCGAGCAGCAGACGAGTGATCCGCGGGTGGCGGTGGTGGGCTGGGGAGAGGGCGGAATGCTGGCGCTCTATAGCGCGGCGCTGGACACCCGTATCGATGTCACCTGCGTCAGCGGTTATTTCGAACCGCGCGAAGGAATCTGGCGGCAGCCCATCGATCGCAACGTGTTCGGGCTGCTCGAGCAATTCGGAGACGCTGAACTGGCCACCATGGTCGCACCGCGCACACTGATCATTGAGCCGGCGCCGTTCCCGCACGTCACGTTGCCGGCAGGCACCGGCGGCGCGCCGGCGGAGCTGGTCACGCCGGCGGTCGAACTGGTGCAGCAGGAGGTGCAGCGCGCCCGAGACCTGGTTCCGCAACTGGCCGATCCTGCCTGGCTGCAGCTGGTCAACGTTGATGGCAGCGCGGGGCCGTACCTGACCCGATCGGTCCTGCAGACGGTCCTGCGCACGCTCGCGTCGGACCGGGAACTCATGCCGGCCGGTCCCGCTCCGACCTATCTGCACGGTGCGACCGACGTAGCCGCGCGCGCGCAGCGCCAGGCTCAGGAGATCGACGACTACAACCAGTGGCTGCTGCGCGAAACCCCGTATGTGCGGACGGAGTTCATGAGCAAGGTCGATCCCAGTACGCTCGAGACGTATCAGGCGACCATCGAGTCCTATCGCGACATCTTTCGCAGCCAGGTGATCGGTGCGTTTGATCAGCCGCGTCTGCCCTTCCATCCCCGCTCGCGTCAGGCCTACGACACGCCGGCCTGGACAGGCTACGAGGTCGTGCTGGACGTCTTCCCCGACCTGTTCGCCTACGGCATTCTGCTGCTGCCGAAGGACCTGCAGCCGGGTGAAAGACGCCCGGTGGTGGTGTGCCAGCACGGCCTGGAGGGACGCCCGCAGCAGGTGGTGGCCGGCGAGCACCCCGCGTACCACGACTTCGCGGGCAAGCTGGCCGAACGCGGCTTCATCGTCTTTGCGCCCCAGAACCCCTACATCTTCGAGGACCGGTTTCGCACGCTGCAGCGCAAAGCAAATCCACTCCAGAAGACACTCTTCTCCCTCATCGTACCTCAGCACCAGCAGCTGGTCGACTGGCTCTCGACGCTGCCTGCAGTCGACCCGCAACGCATCGCTTTCTATGGCTTGTCGTATGGTGGCAAGAGCGCCATGCGCATCCCTGCGCTGGTGCAAAACTACTGCCTGTCCATCTGCTCGGCCGACTTCAACGAATGGGTCTGGAAGAATGCCTCGACGCACGTGCGGTCACCGTACAGCTACGTCTGGACGGGGGAATACGAGATCTACGAGTTCGACCTCGGTAGCACGTTCAACTATGCGGAAATGGCCGCGCTGATCGCACCACGCCCCTTCATGGTCGAACGCGGACACCTCGACGGTGTTGCCCCCGACGAAATGGTGGCGTACGAGTTTGCCAAAGTCCGCCGCCGTTATGCGGCGGACTTGAAACTGCCAGACCGCTGCGAAATCGAGTGGTTTGTCGGCCCCCACATGATCAACGGGCAGGGAACGTTTGAGTTCCTGCACAGGCACCTGCGGTGGCCGGACCGCTCCGGGGGATAGGCCTGCTGCCTGCCTTGCAGATGCGGCTGACCAGGTCCGGAAGTCTGGCTCACGTAGTGAGCTCGCAGCGGCTGCGGGAGGGCGCGACTAATTTTCCTCCACCACCCAGATATTGCGGAAGACGACCGGGTTGCCGTGACCCTGCAGGAACAGCGGGGCCGGGTCCGGGCCTTCCGCGAGTCGTCCCGGGGTGGCGGCGGGCAGCTCGATGTCGTCCAGCACCTTCACGCCGTTGTGCACGAGGGTGACGCGGGCGTTCTGCACCTTCTGGCCGTTCTCGTACCGCGCTGCCTTGAACTCAATGTCGTACGTCTGCCAGGTCAACGGCGGGTAGCACATGTTGACGCCGGGCTTGGCGATCGAGTAGATCCCGCCGCATTCGTTGTTCTCGCCTTCGAGCCCAAACGAATCGAGCACCTGGATTTCGTAGCGGCTTTGGACGTACACGCCGCTGTTGCCGCGCGCCTGGCCGCGCGCAAGTGGTTTGAAGGGGGGGCGGAACTCGATATGCAGCTTGTGGTCGCCAAAGGCCGCCTTGCTGCTGCACTCGTGCGTGAGCCACTTTTCGGGAGTCAACACAGCGCCGTCGAAGTGTTCGACCGAACTGCCGTCAAACAGGACGACGGCACCTTGCGGGGGCTTGGCCCCCAGCGTCGGGCTCTTGCGCTCCACCTTCTTCAGCTTGCCCAGCGGCCTGCCGCGCGATGCCGACACGGTGAGCACCCCGTCCCGGATCTCGGCCGACCATTGGTCTGCCTGGAATCGCGTGACGTCTCCAGTGGTGCTGCCTTCAGCCATCTCGCGATGATCGTCGCGTTTCCAGCCGTCTCCGGGCAGGCCGCCTTCGTAGCCCACCAGGGCGAATTTCCCGTCGCCGAGGGCGATCACCTGCGCACCCCAGGGGCCGCGCTGATGGTTGACCTCCAGCTCGCCCAGATACTCCCCCTGGACAACATAGTCCGGCCCGGCCTCCTCCGGTGTCAGGTAGGTTGGCCCCTCGTCGTCGGCCAGCAGCGGCCACGTACAGGCAGAGAGAGCGATCCAGGCTAACGTGCGTGTGAACATTGTGGGAACCTCCGGGTGTGAAACATCAACTGCGGAAACACGAGGTACAACCAGGCTCATATTCTTGCACGGGACTACGACGGGATGCAATCGGGCAGGCCGCCATGTGAAGGGCTGCGATGGGTGGATACCGATCCGCTGCGCTGGCCGCAGCTCGTCGCCTGCAGCGTCTTTGCGAGCGTGCGACGCGTCTGGTGCGACGGGGATCAGAGGAACCAGAACAGGCGCCCTCGCATGGCGTCGTCCAAGGGTGCGGCGTACTCGCTGATCTCGAATGCCTCCGCCCATTCGACCTGCTGTCCGTGCAGCTCACCATACTGCCGCACCAGGGCGTCGCGGAACCGGTCCGCCCGCGGCCGAATGATGTTGCCGTACCAGGTGCGCAGCCACTGCCGCCGCGCAGCCTCCTCCTGCGGCACCTGTTCGGCCACCCGCAGGTTGAATGGCAGAAACTCAAACACCTGCGACTGGTGGCATGCCAGCATGTCGACAACCGTGTCCATCTGGTCGGCGATGTCGATCGCCACGTCGGGCACCAACGCGTACGGGCGGGTGAACAGGTCGGGCATGTAGGCGACAACCGGGTCCCTGGTCAGTGCCGGGACGTCGGGAGTGACGAGGGGCACGGTGACCATGTAGGATGCATCCTGTACAGCCTGGCCCACGGCACGATGGTCCGGGTGGTAATCGTTGGGACGGTGTGTCAGCACCAGGTCCGGCTGGAACGAGCGAATGGCACGAATAATCTGTTCGCGCACCTCCAGCGTCGGCTGCAGAGCGCCGTCCGGGTATTCCCAGACCTCGTACGTCGCGCCGATGACAGCTGCCGCCGCCAGGCTCTCGCGGCGGCGCACACGCGCCAGCTCCGCCGGCTGGTACCGATGGTGGCCGGAGCGGCCGTCGCTGACCGAAATCATCTTGACCGCGTGCCCGCGCTGGCGATAGATCGTCGCCAGACCGCCAGCATGATACTCGGCATCGTCCGGATGAGCGCCCAGAATGAGCAGTCGTAACGGGGTGTTGAGCATAGTCAGAACTCAGTTCAATGCCTGCAGCAGCTCGCTCACCGTCGCCTGAGCGTCACCGAGCAGGAGGATGGTTTTCGGGTTATCGTACAGCGGGTTGTGGACACCGGAATACCCGGGTTGATCGTCCAGGTTGCACACCACTACCTGGCCGGCCTCGTGGGCCGCCAGGATCGGCATGCCGGAGATGGGCGTGCCCTCGACCTGGATCGCCGCCGGGTTAACCACATCGCACGCCCCCACGATCAACACCAGGTCCGTGGCCGGGAACTCCCCGTTGATCTCCGGCAGGTCGAACAACAGGTCCGGGTCGGCATCGGCTTCGGCCAGCAGCACGTGCATGTGACCGGGCATGCGGCCAGCGATTGGGTGAATGGCGAATTTCACATCCTTGCCCAGCTGGCAGAGCCGGTTGGCCACGTTCACAACGGCAAACTGCGCATGCGCGAGTGCCATCCCGTAGCCCGGGATGATGATGATGTGTTGGGCGCCCTGGACCGCCGCGACGGCCCGGGACAGCGGCGTGCCGGCCGGCGCTGCCGCCGGCTCGGACGCGGCGGCCGTCGGGGCCGCGTCCTGGGGAACGCTCTCGGCTGGAGGCGGCGCGTTCTGGCCGTGACGCACGGTGCTCCCCGCCAGGACTGCCCCCAGGCTGCGGTTCATGGCCCGGCACATGGCGTGGGTGAGAATCAGCCCTGACGCCGCGACGGTGGCCCCGCACGCGATGACCATCCGGTTCTGGACCACGATACCGCAGAACGATGCGGCGACGCCCGACAAGGCATTGAGCCAGGAGATCAGCACGGGCATGTCCGCTCCACCGACCCGGACTGCCGCGGCGACCCCGAACAAGCCGGCCACGCCGAACAGGCCGGCCGCCAGGAAGGCCGCCCACACGCTGTTGCTGGTCAGCAGCGCTGCGGCCAGCGCGACCATCACGGCGGCCGCCGCGGCCAGATACCAGCTGTGTTTCGGCAGCTGTACGGGGGCCTGCCTGAGCAGCATGGCGAGCTTCCCGCCGGCCACCGCGCTGCCGCCCAACGTGATGGCGCCCACAACCAGGCCGAGCACGGCGGCACCCTCGATCACGCGCGAGGTGCCCGGGGTCTGACGCGCCAGCTCGACCGCCGACACGATGGCTGCCGCCAATCCCCCGGCGCCGTTCTGGAACGCCACCAGGGCGGGAATCTGGGTCATGTTCACTCCCTGCGCGATATACCAGCCGGCGGCCGAACCGGCGGCCAGCGCCAGGGCCACGATCACCAGCGCGTGGAGCGGATTCTGGCTGACCGAAATCGCAATGGCGGCCAGCACGGCCAACGCCACTCCGACGTTGCCGGAGCGGGCCGCGCGCGGGCTGCGAAACCGCGCAATCCCCACCAGGAAGATCACCAGCACCAGCAGGTCGACCAGCAGCAGCAGGTTCATCTTCATCGACTAATCTCGTGTCTTGAACAGCTTCAGCATCCGGTCTGTCACGGCGAACCCGCCCAGCATGTTGAACGCGCCTGCCGCGATGGCGATCGCCCCCAGAGCCTGGCTGCACCAGCTCATCTCCACCTCGCCCGCGAACAACAGCAGGCCACCCACCACGGTGATTCCCGACACCGCGTTGGTCATCGACATCAACGGCGTGTGCAGGCGCGGTGGAACCTTGAGGATCAGCAGCACGCCCACCAGAAACGTGAACAGAAAGACCCCGACGAGCACGAGGATGTCAAC
The DNA here is from genome assembly GCA_036821925.1 of Pirellulaceae bacterium. Classification (GTDB taxonomy): domain Bacteria; phylum Planctomycetota; class Planctomycetia; order Pirellulales; family Pirellulaceae; genus JAAYDI01. The sequence continues at coordinate 1,956 of DAISIS010000095.1, read as the reverse complement.
CATGATCGTAGCTTGCCTCCCGTCAGCTGTGCCCGGCCGGCTGGCCGGACAGTTGCATGGCATGCAGCGCGCCGCGGTGCAGAATCTGACCCCGACGCGTCACCAGCGTATGCTGCACGATGTCATCCTCCCAATCGGGCTTGTCGAGCCCCTTCTTGAAGAGGTTCTGCACGTAGTGCAGGATGTTGTTCGCATACAGCCAGCTGGCGTGGACAGGCATGGAGCCCGGGATGTTCCACTGCCCGCAGATGTGCACCTGGTGTTGCAGGCTGTTGTGGCCGGGCTCGGTGACCGCACAGTTGCCCCCCTGGTCGATCGACACGTCGACGATGACGGAGCCCGGCTTCATGCCCCGCACCATCTCCTGCGTGACCAGCACGGGGGCCACTTCGCCGGATACGAGTGCACTGAGGATGACGATATCCGCCTCCAGCACATGCGGCGCGATGGCGGCGCGTTCCTGGGCGAGCCATTCCGGGGGCAGAACCTGCGTGTAGCCGTGGGCGTCGATGGCGATTTCGGGCGGCACGTCGAACCCGGCGATCTTGGCGCCCAGGCTGTCGGCCGCCTTGCGGGCGTCCTCCCGCACGTCCACCGCCTTGATCGATCCCCCCAACCGCTTCGCTGTCGCGATGGCCTGCAGCCCCACCACGCCAATGCCGATCACGAGAAACTTGGCCGACTTGATCGTTCCGATCGCGGTCCCGAGCGTCGGGATGAACTTGGGAAACAGATTGGCCGCGATCAGCACGGACTTGTAGCCCGTAATCGTACTCATGGACGTTAACGCATCCATGGGTTGGGCCCGCGAGATGCGCGGGATGCCGTCCATCGTCAGCGCGGTGATGTTCCGCCGGGCCAGCGTGCGGACCATGTCATGATTGCCCGGCGCTGCAGGATGGAGAAACGTGATGAGCGTCGTGCCTTCGCGGAGCAGTTCGGCCTCATGGCGGCCTAACGCAGCGTTGTGCCACGGTTGCTTGACCTTGAGCACCAGGTCCGCCTGGCTGTACACGCTCAGCGCGTCGGGCACCAGCCGCGCGCCGGCCTCCTGGTACTCCTGATCCGATCGGAGTGCACCTTCACCCGCACCGGATTGCACGACAACTTCGCATCCCATCTGCACGTATTCGCGCACCGTCTCGGGAATCGCCGCCACGCGCGCTTCCTGCTCGAGAATCTCTGTCGGAACGCCGATGATCATGTGCCATCTCCTTGGTCACTCCGGCCAGCTGTGGGAGGTGAACGGCATGTGCGACGGGTTGGGCACCGTCCCAGGCAGATCACTTCGCCGCGCCGCACAGCGGAAACTGGTATCATGCGCTGGCCGCCGCTCGTGATTATAAGAAGTGTGCGCTGCGGTGGCGACTAGTCGAGCGCGCCGATGCGCGCGCTGGACTGCAGTGTGCTTGCAGTATGATTGTATCGGACGTGCGGCCAGCAGTAGAATGATGGACTGCTACTTGCCTCTCGCGGTGGGGGCCGCAGATTCCGGCGCCAGCGCAGCACGCGCTGCTGCCAGCGCCCGGAGATTCATTTAGGGATGTGTAGTATGGCCGCCGGCACGGCTTGTCATATCGGCATTCTGACGGTCTCGGATCGGGCCAGTCGTGGTGAGTACGCCGATCGTGGTGGTCCCGCGATTGACGATTATCTCACGGACGTGCTCAGCTCACCCTGGAAAGCTGTTGCGCGCGTGGTGCCCGACGAGTTGCCGCAGGTGTGTGAGGCGTTGTGTGACATGATCGACAGCGCAGGCTGCTGTCTGGTGATTACGACGGGGGGCACCGGCCCGGCGCCGCGCGACATAACGCCGGAAGCCACGGAATCGGTCTGCCAGAAGATGATGCCCGGTTTCGGCGAGTTGATGCGGCAAGTCTCGCTGCAGAAGGTGCCGACCGCCATCCTGTCTCGCCAGACGGCTGGGATTCGCGGTGCGTGCCTGATCGTCAACCT
>DAISIS010000094.1:0-13991 GCA_036821925.1 Pirellulaceae bacterium | reverse complement strand
GCGGGGGAACTACGTCCAGGAAGGCTTGCGGCAGCAGCAGATGGCCCGCACACAGGTCAAGGTCCAGGAAAAGGCGGTCGGCACCTCGGCAGCCCGGGCGATCGTCCAGGATATCGAGCAAGCCACCGCCATGGTCCGCCGCCAGATGACCGAGAAGTACAAGGTCGAGTTTTAGCGGTCGTCCTTCTGGGCCTGGCCCGTCATCGGCACGAAGGCAACCGGAATCACCTGCTCCCGGCGCACGGTTCCGTCCTGCTCTTTGTGCACGACAACCAGGCTCTGATAGTGGCGTCCCACGGGTATGACCAGTCGCCCTCCCGGCTTGAGCTGATCAATCAGCGGCTGCGGCACGCGTTCTGGTGCCGCGGCCACAATGATCAGTTCGAACGGCGCGTGCTCCGGCCAGCCGCCGTAGCCATCGCCGGCACGCACCGTCACGTTCTTGTAGCCCAGGTGCGCCAGCCGTTCCCGGGCCGTCTCCGCCAGCCCTTCAATGATCTCGATGCTGTAAACGTGTTTGCACAGCAGCGACAGCACCGCCGCCTGGTAGCCTGAGCCGGTCCCCACATCCAGGGCCACGGCGGTTTCCGTCGGTTGAGCCAGCTGCGTCATCAGCGCCACGATGTAGGGCTGGGAAATCGACTGCCCGTGTTCAATGGGGAGCGGCATGTCGTGGTAGGCGCGGTCGATCAGGTTGTCGCGGACAAAGCGATGCCGGGGCACTTTGAGCATCGCCTCGAGCACGCGTTTGTCCGTGATGTCGCGGGCCTCCAACTGCTGCGACACCATCTGCCGCCGCCGCAGCGTGTACGCCGCGTCGGCGTCATCCGGTGGGTCCGCCGTGTCCTCCACCGGCTGACTCGGCCCCCCTGTCTGCTGGGACTGGTCGGCCGCCGCACCTGTAGACTGCGGCCCACCACGCACCCGCGTCAACTGCCAGGTGGTGTACGCGATGATCCAGAGCGTTGCTAAGACAATGCCAACCAGGAGCGGGCGGAGAGTCTTCATGAGCGTCACCCCTGTAATTGGTCCTACCAGACGGTGCCCATTAGTTCAAGCTGCAGATTGTCCAGACGGCGGATACAAATTGGGTCAGGGGTTGGTGCATGAAACCCGAGTTTGGCCTACAATGTACCCGTGTTCACAAAGCCGGGAGGTGGCGGATGTCGCAAGGTGTCTTGCAGCGACCCACGCTGGTACTCAACCGCAATTGGCAGCCGGTGCACGTGGCGACGGTGGCACGGGCCGTGATCATGCTCTACTCCGGCACGGTCCGCGTGGTCGATCCCAAGGACTACCAGACCTACAACTGGGATGACTGGTCGCGGCTTCGCCCGCACGACCAGGAGCACTGCATTCACAGCGTCTCGTATCGTCTGCGCGTGCCCGAAGTGGTGGTCCTGGCCCACTATGACGGTATGCCGGGGACGACCGTCCCTTTCAGTCGGCGCAACATCTACAAGCGCGACCGGTACGCCTGCCAGTACTGTGGCCGGCAGCCCGCCATCGAGGATCTGACGATCGATCACGTGATCCCGCGCGCGCAAGGTGGCGTATCCTCCTGGGAGAACTGCGTCCTGGCATGCTTTGATTGCAACAAGCGGAAGGCCGATCGCACGCCGATCCAGGCGCGGATGCGTCTGCGCAGCGCACCGCAGCGGCCCAGCTGGCGCCCGCTGTACTCGTGGCACGCCAAGCCGATCAAGAGCTGGGCGCGGTTTCTCGGGGAAGCCTACTGGAACGTGACGTTGCTGGATGAATAAAAAGAAAACGAGGTCGTCAGCGAGAGCAGTTGCTGGCGACCTCGTATTCACGCGCACATCAGCCAGAGAAGGTGGGCCACCACAAAGGTGGAAGGAGAGGTGGGATTTGGGATGGGGGTTTGTGTGGGTCCCGAAGGACCTCAGGGAATCTCAGGATCGTATTGCAGATAAGTGGCAAGCTCCTTTCTACACCGCCAGCGGACGCTGCGGGTATGACATGGAAGGACACAAGGCCTGCACCAGGATCGAGGTCACCTAAGGGGGACGACGCAGCAGACTGAGCAGCCTCAGCGCGCCCCCACGAACCGCATGCAACCGGTTGCTCACGGCCCGCCCCCTCGGCCAACGCGCCATCAGATGATAGGCGTGGCCGAAATCGGGTGACATGAGACTTGCACGATCGCGGACTTCGATTGGGTACGATCGAGCCCCCAGGCACGGGTGCCCCACGGCCACCGCCACAATGCAGTACCCTGCGGGCTGAGCGGCCGTCGATCGTGCAAGAATTTGCCTAACCATGACAACCTCGATGTCGAGAGTTGCCAAATTCGGCGGCCTGGCGATCTCGCAATGCGAGACCCATGGCTTTGCGTCCCGGCCTCACGACCGGTTTGCCGTTTCGGTTGGCAAGACGGGATGACTCGCAGGAGCCATCGACGTATCACTTACTGAACTATTAAATAGATAGGTCGCAGATGGGAGATTGTCAAAGAAAAAGTGGAATCTGTGGCCAGGTGCACTCTGAAAGGAGCCGAGTCGTTTTATGTCGATCCGCCGCATGTCGTTCGTCCGTTGCGCCGCGTTCATGGCGGCTGCTTGCTTCGCGTCCCTCGGTCCGGCTGTGCGGAGCGCCGAGCCGGTGGCCGCGCCCCAGCTAGCCATCGAGAGCTACGTCCTCCCCAACGGCCTGAAAGTGGCTTTGAGCTCTGATCCGGCGGCGCCGCGCACCACGGTCTGTGTCGCTTACCACGTGGGGTCGAAGGACGAGCGGCCAGGGCTGACCGGTTTCGCGCACTTCTTCGAGCACATGATGTTCCGCGGCACCGAGAACGTGCCGAATTACGACGAACCATTGCAGGCGGCGGGCGGCGCGTCCAATGCGTTCACGAGCGAAGACGTCACCGTCTACTTTGAAACGGTTCCGAACAACTATCTCGAACGTGCGTTGTACCTGGAGGCGGAGCGTATGGCGCATCTGTCCAGCGCGCTGAGTCAGGACAAGTTCGACACGGAGCGGGACGTGGTCAAGAACGAACGGCGGCAGGGCATGGAGAACGTCCCCTACGGCCTGGCCAGCGAGACGCTCAGCTTCCACGCCTTCCCCCCCGGGCATCCGTATTCGTGGTCGGTGATCGGGTCGATGGAGGACCTGAATCGTGCCACACTGGAGGATCTCCGCCAGTTCTTCCTGGAGTTCTATCATCCGGCCAACGCGACGCTGACGCTGGTCGGCGGCTTCGCTCCGGATGAAACCCGAACATGGATCGAGACCTATTTCGGTCCGGTGGCGCCGGGTCCCGCGCTGGCCGCACTGCATGTACCCGAGGCGGTGCCGCGCGCACAGCGCGTCGTGCAGAAAGACCGGGTGCAGTACCCGCGTGTGTACTGGGGGTGGCCGACGGTGGCCGAGACACATCCGGATGCGCCGGCGTTGGATTTGCTGGCCATCCTCCTGTCCGACGGCGACGCCTCGCGGCTGATGCAGGCGTTGGTGATCAACTCCCAAGTGGCGGTCGACGTGTCCGCGTCGGGCCAGACCCAGGAGGTCGGCGGCCTGTTTCAGATCGCCGCGACGGTCGCGCCGGATCACCAGGTTTCCGATGTCGAGCAGATCCTGGAGCGGGAGTTGAGCCGCCTCCAGACGGCTGCGCCGAACGCAGCGGAACTGGCGCGCGTGAAGGCCAAGCACCGGACGGCGTCGCTCGCCGCGCTGGCCTCCCCCCTCTATCGCACCATCGCTATCGCGTTGGGACTTGCCCAGCACAACGATCCGCACCATTATCGGACCGAATTCACGCAATATGCGCAGGTGACGCCGGACGACATCCGGCGCGTGGCGGCCCAATATCTGCCGCAGGCGGGCAGGCTGGTCCTGGTCATCGAGCCCGCGGCGGACGGGGAAGCCGAAAGCGAGGCGGTGCGTGGCGGACCGCTGGCTGCTGACGCACCGCGTCCCCCACTGGCGCCGCGCGCCGCCGCGGCGGGCCCTGACTGGACCGTCCTGCCCCAGCCGTCGCCGCGCGGCACTTTCGCGACGCCGCCTGTCACGCGTCACACGCTGCCAAACGGACTGCAGGTCTGGGTGTCCCCCTGGCACACTCTGCCGCTGGTCGCCACGCGATTGCTCGTCGCCGCGGGCAGCGCTGACGATCCGTCCGACTGTGCGGGGCTGGCCCACCTGACATCCACGTTGTGGATCCAGGGGACTGCGCAGCTGACCTCCACGGAGTTCGCGGAGGCGATCGACGCCTTGGGTACCTCGCTCGATGTGTCGACCTACCCGGACACGACCGCGCTGGGGTTCACGATCGAGTCAGCCGCACTGCCTGACACGTTCCAGCTGATCAGTCAGATGGTGCTTGAACCGCGGTTTGACAACACCGATCTGCAGCGCGAACGCCACTTGCAGCTGAGCGAACTCGAGAGTGGCCCGGACGACGTGTCCTGGATCGCGGAGCGTGTTTTCCCGCAGTTGCTCTACGGCGTGGACCATCCACTGGCGTCCCCCGAACTGGGCTTCACACGCTCCGTCGCAACCCTGACGCGGGAACAGGTGCAGGCGTTCTACCGCGACCACTTCGTCCCCGCGCACAGCGTCCTGATCGTGGTCGGCGATGTCCAGACAGCCGCGCTGCTCGCAGAACTTGAATCCACGCTGGGGCGTTGGCGCGGCGCACCCGCGGCGGCGGCCGCACCGCCTCCCGCCGGTGCGGCGGCGGCTCCTGATACCGTGTTCCTCGTCGACAAACCGGAGGCCGTGCAGAGTGAGATCATCGTCGGCCGCACGTGGCGCGGGCGGCAGGACGACTCCTATTTCGCCACACAGATCGGCAACCGCGTGCTGGGAGGAGATTTCCTGAGTCGCATCAACCAGAATCTCCGCGAACGCAACGGCTACACCTACGGCGCACGGTCCGGCTTTGACTACCACCGTGCCGGCGGCCGCTGGACCGTGGAAACGTCGGTCCAGCGCGAGGTAACCGGCGCCGCCCTGCGCGAAATCTTCGCCGAACTCGACGCCGTCGCTGGCGATCGACCGCTGACCGATGTGGAGGTCGCCACAGCGCGCGATGCGGAACTGAACGTGTTCCCTCAGGCGTTTGAAACTCCCGCACGGATCGCCGGATCGCTGGCTCAGCTGGCCATCCACCAGCTCCCGGACGACTACTTCCAGCAGCACCTCCAGCGTCTGGCTGCCACCAGCCGAGACGAGGTCACCGCAGCCATGTCCGAACTGACCGCCCACCGCGGTATGGTGACGCTCGTCGTCGGAGACCGCCGGGCACTCGAACCGCAACTCCAGGCCGCCGGCATCACGACCATCCGGCAGGTCGACAGCGACGGCCAACCGGTTCCTTGAGTCGCGTCATTTCCGGAGCGCAGCGCGGATTTCGGCCGGGCGGTTGGTGGTGATGGAGTCGACCCCCAGCTGCTGGAAATGCTGCGCGTCGGCCGGCTTGTCGATCGTCCAGACGTGGAACTCCTTGCCGCCGGCGCGCAACTGCTCCACCAGCGATGCGTCGACAACCTGCCGGTTGCCTTCGGTGTCCAGGCCGTCGGCACCCAGCCGGTCGAGCGTGCGCAAGACATCCTCCCGGGCCGGCGTCCAGACTTTCGTCGCTGCATCCTGTTTGTAGCCGACCAGCCAGTAGGCTTTGAGCTGCGGGAGCTGCCGTTTGACTTCCGCGATGACCGACTCCTGGAAGGCGATCACGACGATCTGATCTGGCGCGAGCGAGGAGTGGTCCAGCACGGTCTGCAGCGGAGGCACGATTTCGGGTCCGCACTTGATTTCGATGAGGATCTTCTTCCCTGCCGGCACAGTCGCCAGCACCTGGGCGAGCGTCGGCATGCGTTCGCCGCGATACCGTTCCGCCTTCCAGGCGCCCACATCCAGGGCCTGGAGCTGCGCCAGGGTGCTGTCGGCTACGCGGAGCTCGACACCACCCGCCGTGCGTTTGGTCGTGGCGTCGTGGATCGCGACGATGTGTCCGTCGCGGGTCAGGTAGAAATCCCCTTCGATCGCATCCGCGCCGCGCTCCCACGCCAGGCGAAACGCCGCCAGCGTATTCTCCGGCGCCTCGTCAGACGCTCCGCGATGCGCCACGATCATCTGTGACTCCGCCGGATTGGCCAGACACACCAGCACACACCCCCATACGACGCAACACAGAAATCGCGACACACGGCTCAGCCAGATCATGATACAGCTCATTCGCATGGATGCCTCAGGCTCCGTCCCCAGGATGAACACCGCCCCAGCGCTCCGCGCCAGCACGTCCGGCCGCGCCGACCATGGCGACTCGCCCGGCTGTTGTCTGCTACCTCTTGTCTATGACAGTGCCCCGACGCTGTGGATTGAACCAGCGCGGCAGCGCGAATGCAACCCGACCACCCTGTCGCTGCCGTGCCGACGGGTCCGGACGGGCTGCAGCGGCTGGCCCGGCCGGAATGGTTGTGAGCTATAATTGGGCTGAGTTTGCGCCGCTCGTTATGCCGCCGCGAGGAATCGAGGATATTGCACATGATTCGCTCCACGACCTGCCGTACTGTGTGCTGCTGCGCGATCTGGGTGTCTGTGTGGGCCTGCGCGGGGCCGGCTTCCGCGCAACCGGCTGCGGCGGTGTCGCTGCCGGTGCCCGAATTGCAGGCCGATCCGGCGATCCCGTCGATCCAGGCCATCACCGGCCAGGACTGGGCGGCGCACATCACGAGCCATGCCGAGCTGGAGCGTTATCTCGATGCGCTCGTCAAGGCCGCTCCGGACCGCATGAAGCTCGAGCGATACGGCGAATCCTACGAAGGGCGCGGCCTGTACTACCTCGTGATCTCCAGTGCGGAGAACATGCAGCGTCTGGAGGAGATCCGGCAGGCGCACCTGCAGCTGGCGGAATCCCCACTGCCGCCCGGTGACCAGGGGGCCTCCGCCATCGCCCAGCTGCCCGCGATTGTGTGGCTGGCCGCCAGCGTGCACGGCAACGAGCTGTCGAGCACCGAGGCCGCGCTGCTGGCAGCCTATCACCTGCTGGCCGACCAGGGTCCCGCGACCAGACAGCTGCTCGAGCGGCTGGTGATCCTCGTCGATCCTCTGCAGAATCCCGACGGGCGCGCGCGTTTCTTGAGTGTGTACAGCGAAAGCCGCGGCCGATTCGACAGCAGCCATCCTCTGGCGACGGAGCGTGTGGAACGTTGGCCTGGCGGTCGCTTCAATCACTACTTGTTCGACCTGAACCGCGACTGGTTCCTGCAGAGCCAGCAGGAATCCCGGTACAAGGTGCGGGCGTATCGGCATTGGCAGCCCCACCTCTACATCGACGCGCATGAGATGGGCCACAACAGCATGTACTTCTTCGTGCCGCCCGGCGACCCGCTCAACCCGTTCATGCTGCACACGCAGAAAGAATGGCTGTGGAAGCTGGGCAGCCAGCAGGCGGAGTGGTTCGACCGGTACGGGTTCGCCTACACCACTCGCGAGATGTTCGATGGGTTCTTCCCCGGATACGGTTCGGAGTGGCCGAATCTGCATGGGGGACTGGGGGTGCTGTGGGAACAGGCGGGGGTGCGTGGTCTGCTGGTGGATCGTGACGACGAGTTGACGCTGCACTATCGCGACGCGGTGCTGCACCACTACCTCAGCATGCTGGCCACGCTGGAGCTGGCCGCCGCACAGCGCGAGCAGCTGCTGGCCGATTTCCACGCGGCCTGCCGGCGCGGCGTGCAGCTGGGTGAAGAGGGGCCCGTCAAGTACTATGTCCTGCCCAGCCGGCAACACCGCGACCGCACGCGGAAGCTGGTGCAGCTGCTCCAGAACAACGGAATCCGCGTCGACGCTGTGGCGCGGACCTTTCGCGTCGCCGGCACAGACATGCGGAGCGGCAGGGCAGTGGACCGCGCCGTGTCGCCTGGCAGCTACATCGTCCCGGTCGCGCAGCGGACCGGACGGCTCGTGCGCACCTTGCTGGACCGCCACACGCCGATGGATGAAGACTACGTGCGGGAGCAGCTGGCCCGCAAAGCAGACCACCTGCCCGACCAGATCTACGACGTCACTGCCTGGTCGCTGCCCCTGGCCTTCGACCTGCCCTGCGTGGCCACGCGGCAATCCCTGGCCCCCGAGGTTATGTCGGAACTCAGCGCAGACGAATCGGCCGCCACACCGGACCAGGCGCAGCCGCTGCCGCCGGCGCGGGTCGCCTATCTTGTGCGGCCGACCGACGGCGCGTTGACGGCGCTGAGTCGCTGGCTGCAAGAGGGCCTGCGCGTCCACGTGACCGACGAGCCGTTCGTGCTGGCCGACCGGCAGTATCCGCGCGGCACGCTGATCGTCAAGACGCACGGGAATCCGCCTCAGCTGCGTGATGTGTTGCAGGCATCTGCCCAGCAGCTTGGCATTTCGATTGCCGCGGCAGACACGGGGCTGGTGGCCTCCGGCGCCCATTTCGGCGGCCCGCATGTGAAGTGGGTACGCCCCCCCAGGATCCTGCTGGCGATGGATCAGCCCACCAGCTACTCCGTCGGACACACGTGGTACGTGCTGGACCACGTGCTGCAGTATCCGACCACGCGCATCAGCTGCCAGCACTTGCCCCAGCTGGATCTCAGCCAGTTCAACGTGCTGATCCTGCCGGCCGGACAATACTCCCAGGCGCCCGGCTTCAACGCCCAGCTGGCCGAACAGCTCCGCGTGTGGCTGGATGACGGCGGCACGCTGGTGCTCGTGGCCCACGCCGCTGTGTGGGCGTCACAGGATGAGATCGGGTTGCTGAAACTCCGACGCGTGTCCGGCCCGGCCGCCCCGCCGGGCGATCCGCCCCAGGGATCGCCGGCCGAGACCAAGGCGGACGAGTCGGCGTCCCTGCGACCGCTCGACAACGTGCCCGGCGCCTTCCTGCGGGCCGAGGTGTTCCGCCAGCACTGGCTCACATTCGGCTGCCCCGCAGCGCTCAACGTCTTTGCCTACGGCGACATCTTCTTCGAACCGCTGGCCATCGAGGACGGCCGCAACCTGATTGCGTTCACGCAGCAGGATCCGCTTGTGGCCGCCGGTTTCTGCTGGCCCACGACCGCCCAGGTGCTCCCCGGCAAGACCTGGCTGGCCTACCGGCCGGTGGGCAAGGGGCATGTCGTGGCCTTCGCGACAGATCCGAATTACCGCGCCATGTACCCCAGCCTGCAGCGACTGTTCCTCAACGCCTGCCTGTTCGGGCCGGGGCAGTAGACGAAAGTGCGGCAACATGCGATGGTGTGGTACTGAGTATGATCGTGGCACGACGCCGCGCCGGCGGCCCGCGCGCCGGCTCGCACGATCGAGAGGGATGTTATGAGGCAGTTCTTCTTTCTGTCGATGCTCATCGTCAGCGTACTGGCCGCCGTGGCGTATTTCGCTTGGTCCGTCATCACGACCTTATATCGTGACTGGGAGATGGGTAAGGACGTGGACAAGATCAAGACAGAAAGCGCAGCGCGACGCCGGGCGCGTCAGGAGGAAGCTGTGCGCCGCCTGGACAACGGGTGCGAGCATAGTTTTGGCGAAGCCTTCGCCGGTTTCCCGCCCGACGCGTGCTACAAATGCGGCTTGATGCGCGAACGCCCGCTCGGGCCCTGCGACCATGTGTGGCGGCTGGCGAACGAGCCGGTCCCCTGCAGCTACTGCGACAAGTGTGGCCGGAAGTACGTCAGCCCGCAGATCAGTTGTGGCGAATGAACAGGATGTCGTCGTCCTGGATCACATAATCCTTGGGCTCTTGGCGCAGCAGGTTGTGCGCTTTGATTTCCCGTTCACTCCCCAGACGCACCAGATCAGCGACTTTCATGGTTTCCGCCCGGATGAAGCCCTGCGCCAGGTCGGTGTGGATGTTCGCCGCCGCCTCCAGCGCCGTGCCCCCCCGGTGGATCATCCACGTCCGCACTTCCTTCTCGCCGGCGGTGAAGAAGAGCATCTGTCCGGAGGTCTCCATGACGCTGCGGATGAAGGTGGCCCGGTCAAACGGCTGGACCTCCATTTCCCGGCAGAACGCGTCCCGTTCCGCCGGCTCCATCTGTTCCAGCTCCGTTTCCAGGCCGAGCGAGAAGGCAAACAGCGGTGTCTCGGGTGGTGCCAGCGAGCGGAATCGTTCCGGCTGTTCCTCCGTGTCGCTCGTGTTGATCGCGATCAGACGCGGCTTGTCGCCAAACAGCTGGAAGGCCTTCGTCGCTCGCCGCTGTTCGGGAGTCAGTTCCAGCTGCCGCAGCGATCGTCCCTGCTCCAGCGCCTCCTGCATCGGCAGCAGTGCCTGGAGCTCATGCTGCAACTCGTCCCGGTTGGGAATGGGCTTCTTGATGGCCTCCTGAACGCGTGCAATGCGTCCGGCCACGATGTCCAGGTCGGCGATCAGCAGATCCTCCTCAAAATTCTGCAGGTCGGCCGCGGAATCGCTGCCGTCAAACGCAGCTACCACGATGATCAGGCAGCCGGCCTGCCGAATCATCGCCAATCGCGCGGCGCTGCCTTCGTGCGAGCGACTCAGGCCGGGGGTGTCGACCATTTCCAGCGCTGCCAGCGTCACCTTCTTGGGATGGTAGATCTGGCACAGCTGTTCGACGCGCGGGTCCGGAACGGCCGCCATCGCAGACTGTGTCTTGTTCACCAGCACCGGGTCCGGCCGCTCCCCCGTAAGCCAGTGGAACAACGTGCTCTTGCCGGAACCTTGATAGCCGATGATACCGATTTTCATGCGCTGCACTCACGACCCGCCAGATGAACGAAGGGCACGCCAGATCCCGCCACAACGGCGGTCGTGTATACAGTAGCACATTTGTGCGGCCGCGCGTATCGAACCCGCAGGGGGCGGAGCCGTACCGTGCGACCTGCGGGCGGGCCCGGGAGTGGCGGAGCTCGGCCGGCCGAGCTCGCGCGCACACGGCGCTGCGGCGATGCGAGAAGAGAACTCGTGCCGCGGTTCACCGCGGCCGGGCGCCGGGAATGAGCGTCTGCTCCAGCTTCTGCAATTGGGCAGCGATCTCCGCTTCCTGCCGGTCGTCCGGCAGCCACTGCCCGAACCGGATCCGGTAGAACGCGTCGACGATGGCCTCCGGAATGGCGGCGGCGGCCGCCCGATCCGGAGCGGCAGCCAGCTGTGCGGCAGCCACGCGGGCAAACTCGCGTGGCGTCTGGGTGGACGCGCGGTGCAAGCCGAGCCGGGCCAGCAGCGACTCGAGTCGTCGATAGCAGGCGGCAGATTGCCGCGGTGGTCGTGCCGGCGTGCGGCGGCGAGTCCGCGCGGCTCGGCGCAGCAGTGGCCAGCATGCGCGACTGAGCCAGTAGACGCCCCAGGCCAGCGCACACACCAGCACTGCGGCGCTGATGCCGCGCCAGCTGACCGGCCCCCATCCCGCCGCGGACGAGTCGCCGCGGCCGGAGAGCCGGCGCCACACGCTGCCGCTCAACAGATCCGCCACCGGAATCTCGTAGTCGGATCCCAAGGGGCGCAACAGTGCGTCACGTTGGCGCGCGGAGGTGAGACGCAGCACGTAATCGTTCCACAGCCAGCGCGCGTAATCGAACGACTTGCTCGCGCGATCCAGCAGGCTGCGCTCGTCCGCTTCGTCCACGAACGCCGCCGGAGTCGGGTCCAGACGCAACCAGCCTCCACCAGCGTGGCGTTCCGCCGGACAGATGGCGTCGGGCGGGATTTCCGCCGGCGGCAAATAGGCCTCCACCCAGGCGTGCGCGTCCGCCTGGCGGACCACCAGGTAGTCGCCGACGTAGTTGAATTCCCCACCCCGGTACCCCACGACCATGTGCGCCGGGATGCCCTGGCTGCGGAGCATCAACGTCAGCGCGCTGGCAAAGTACTCGCAGTGCCCCATCCGATGGTTGCTCACGAAGTCCTCCACCGGATCGACGTCCGGTCGGCGCCGCGCGTTGATCTCGTCCATCTCGAGCGAGTACGTGTAGCGGCGCGGCTCCAGGAAGTGGGCCTCGAGAGCCCGGGCCTTCTCGTAGTGGTTGCCGCCCGGCGCCCGCGCCTGCACAATCTGATCGGCCAGCGCGATCAGCTGCGGAAACTCCTGCCGGGAATCGAGGAACTGCAGCCGCAGCGTCATGCGCTCCAGCTGGCTCCGTTCTTCGGGCGTGTCGAGCTGGCTAGGATACGGCGCCACGAGGTACTGAGCCCCGTACCGGAACGCCGTCGTCGCGATCGCGTAGCGGAACTCTTCCCGCAGCGCCCGCAGGGAGACGCCCACCCGGTACAGCCGGCGGGTGCGCGGGCCGACCCGCAACGAGCCCGGGGTGTCGGCGATCGCGTACGGCGGAAAGGAACCGAACAGCTGCGCGCTGCCGGTCGGCTCCAGCCGTATGTCCAGACGCACCAGGTCGTCGGTCGTAGGGGGAGGGGACAATGGGAGGCCGGTCGAGCTGGCCGGTTCGATCTCCTGCCGCCACTGCCCGTGCCCGTTGGCGGTGAGGTATCGGGTCAACACCGTGCCGCGGAAATACGGCTGGCGCATGACTGTATAGACCTCGCCTGTGTGCAGGTCGGAGAAGCTGACGCGCATCACACGCGCTTGGCTCAGCAGCACCTGCCCCAGGTCCTCGAATGACACCTCCGGCGAATACCCCACCATGCTCCGCATCCCTGCGCCCCGCTCCCAGTTGGCGCCGCCGGTGCGCGGCGTGGAGTAGAAGAACGCCGTGGCGAACACGAGGATGGCCCCGAGCAGTCCCACGAAGGGAGGCAGCACGTGCCAGGTGAGAACCGCGGCGAACAACGTGGCCCGCGAATCGACCAACTCGATCACCGGCGGCCCGCCCCGGAGCAGGTCCCGGCGCGCCCCCGCCGGCGCCACCTCCCGCGCAGGGCGGAAAGCGAATCCGCGCCGGCGCGGTGCGATGACTCCGGACCACTCTACTTCGCGGTACACAAAGAACAGCGCGATCCCACCCAGGGCGACCACGGTGTAGACCACCAACAGGACGCCAAATACGAGACTGTCATTCAGCAGCGCCGCGACCACGATCTGCAGCAGGCTGAACATGGCGAGCTGGCCGTAGATGCGGACACTCTTCTCCTGGAAAAACAACACAATTTCCACGTAGGTCAACAGCTGGGCGATCGCATGCAGCTGCTCCAGGCTGCTCGCGCCGAGGAACCCGCTGAGCGCAAAGATGGCGGCGGCCACCATGGCCGCGTTGGCCAGAACGCGGTGGAGCCGAAACCACCGGAGCATATCGGTCAGCACGACCGAGCCCAGGGCCGCCAGGATGGTCAGGGCGGGCAGGGCGACACTCCCCTGTCCCATGCCCAGCAGCGCGGTTGACAGGGAGGCCATGGCCGCAATCACGATCGACAGACGCAGGCTACGCATGATCTCCGCCGTGGTTAACTGCCCCGTCCTTCGTCTGCGCGTGGCATCCGGTCGCGGCGTCCCGCGTGCCGCGGCGCACCGCCGTCGAGCGGCGCCGGCAACCCCCCTGGCCACTGGAAGTACTGCCGCAACGACTCGCTGCCGCAGTTGATCCAGGTCACGTGCCCCGGCGCGCGCCGCGGACCGCGCGCAGGCGTCCCCGCGTTCCGCTCGTCGGCGCCGGTCAGCACCGGTGCTTCCCGAGTGCTGATCACCACACTCCGCGCTCTGGCCCGGCCCAGGGTGCGGACATGCTCCAACACTCGGCCGATCTGCCGTCCGTCCCCCGGCGCCGCTTCCGCCAGGTGGTCGACCACCTCGTGCGCGATGAGCGTGGACGCGGGGCCGGCCCAGTAACGGGTCTCGCGTCCGGACACGCTGATCACAATGTGGCTGTGCAGCCGCTGCGCGAGATCGGTCACCGCTGTGGCCAGGAAACTGATGGCGATTTCCGTCTGCAGCAGATCCTGTTCAGTGGGCGTGTCAGGTTGCCACAGGTCGAGCACGAGTATCACGTCTCGCTTGCGCTGCTGCTCGAATTGCCGCACGGTCAACTCGCCGAGTCGCGCAGAGGTGCGCCAGTGAATCGAGCGCTGGCTGTCGCTCGGCCGCCACTCGCGC
>DAISIS010000093.1:0-14167 GCA_036821925.1 Pirellulaceae bacterium | reverse complement strand
GAAGACCACGTGCGCTCCGAAGGTTGTCTGCGAGCCGGCGACGACCTGTGCTCCGAAGACGACCTGCGCTCCCAAGAAGGATCGCTGCGGTCTGTTGGGCCGTCGCGCCAAGACGACTTGTGCGCCGGCCACCACCTGTGCTCCGAAGACCACCTGCGCTCCGGCCACTGCCGCGCCGGCCACCACCTGTGCTCCGGCTACTGCGGCTCCGGCTACCACCTGTGCGCCGGCTACCACCAGTGCGCCCGCGGCTGCGGACGTAGCTCCGGCTGAGGCCGCGCCGCCCGCTGAGCCGGCTCCCGAGGCAGCTCCGCCCGCTGAGCCGGCCCCTGAGGCAGCTCCGCCCGCTGAGCCGGCCGCTCCGGCTGAGCCCGCTCCCGTCCAGTAGTACTGCCGAGAGCTGGCTTCAAGTCCACTGCATGCGAAGCGTCAGGGTTGACGCGGTATGAGGTGGTGCGGTAGAAGAGACTGATTAGTTGCCTAGACAGCCCAGGTCGCACGCAAGTTGGACCTGGGCTGTTTTGTATCTCCAGCAGCGTGCAGGTGGGATCGCGGCATTGTCGACCTCCGTCATTGACTCGACCGACTCCCTGAACTCCAGGCATCTGGCAGCCGGCCGCCCCGGCGTCGCCTGGAGTATCGGGCTGGGGCTGTGCGCAGCATGGCTGGCTGCGGGTTCGCTGGGCACCCTGACCACGTCGCTGCAGGCGACGCTGTCCTGGCTGCTGCTGGGGGCCGCCGTCCTCTGTGCGCAACCCCGGCTGAAACCTGGCGGCTGGTGCGTTCTGGCCGGCGCCATCCTGGTGCTCGCCGCGGTGCCGGCCATCGTGGCGCCGGTGCGGCAGGGCCTGACGCTGACCGTCGCAGCGGTGATGGGGGGGCTGGCGGCCGGACTGGTGGGTCCAGCGCGACGTCTGATGTTGGCAGGCGCGGTGGCCGTATTGACGCTGGCCGTCTATCGTCTGGCGCAGCAGTCGGTGCCTGCCATCTGGATGCTCAGCGATGCGCTGGGCGTTCTGATGGGACACGTCGTCGGCGGCGCTCTCCGCAGGCCACTGGCGATCGGCGCGAGCTTTGGCGGGCTCGACCTGCTGATCGTCATGGGCGTGTTCTGTGCTGGCTGGGTGCTGGCTTTGCGTGGCCCGCGCCTGGCATCGGCGTTGTTCGCGGTGGGGGCGATCGGGGTCGTGCACTTCCTCTATCTGACGATCCTGGCCTGCACGTCCGAGATCCTCCGCCGTCTGCCGGCGGTCGAGCCCCCGGCCATGGGCAACCCTTACGTTCCGCCACCGTTCAGCTGGCCCCTGGTCGTGCGCCAGCTGTTGCCCTGGAATCTGCCGGTCCTGGCGGCGCTTCTGCACCTGGTGCTGGTCGTCGTGCTGATCCGGACAGGCGTTTACCGGGTGGACAGCCCCGGGCTGGCGATACCGGGGGGCCGGCGTGACGCGCGGTGGCGCGCGGTGGTTGTCTTGCTGGGCCTGGCCGTCATCCTGCCCTGGTGCGGGCTGTTGCGCACGAGCCAGAGCCTGGCGGGGAAGCGGATCGTGGCCAACATGCACGGGCAGCTCGATTGGGAAACACCCCAGCACGATGAGTACGGGCATGAGCAGGCCGGCATGTACGGCATGCTGCCCTCCTTCGTCGCCAGTCTGGGGGCGGAGTTGCAGCTCTCATCGGACCTGAGCAGCGCTGATCTCGCCTCCGCGGACGCCGTGCTCCTGCTGCATCCCGACACCGAGCTGTCGTTGGAGCAGCAGGATCGGGTCTGGCAGTACGTGCGCGACGGCGGTTCGATGCTGGTCGTGACCGAAGGCTTCCTGCCGGAGAATGGTCTGGAGCGGCGCGTCAACGAACTGCTGCAACCGACGTCAATATCGGTCCACCGCGACGCGGCGATGTCGGAGACCAGAGACTGGTGGGGATCGATCCGCGCCTTGGAGCATCCGGCCATGACGTCGGTCTATCCGGCTGCGCGGCGGGTGTTCTCCGATCTGGGAGCGTCGATCGAGGTGCGCTGGCCGGCGCGGCCCTTGGCCCTGGGGATCTGGGGATGGAGTGCGCCGGAACAAGGAGCCACCTGGGTGGGCGCTGCAAGCCTGCTGCCCGGTGCCCGGCTGGGGGACCTGGTGCTGGCTGCCGAACAGCGCGTGGGGGCGGGCCGCGTCCTGGTGTTGGGTGACCGCTACAGCCTGACGAATGAAGGGTTGGTCAACGGCCACGCGTTTGTCGCGGACCTGTTGTCCTATCTGGCTGCACCCACCTCCGGTCCCCAGGCGATGTGGCGCCAATTCGGCGCGGTGCTGTGCCTGGCTGGCCTGCTGGGGCTGCTCGCGTGGCACATCCGTGGGGCCAGGCTGGTGGCCACTTGCGTGCTGTTGGCCAGCTCGCTGGCGCTGGCCCAGCTGGTGATCGCCAGCAGCTCGTCGGTCATGCCAGACGGCGCGCAGCGACTCGCCGGCCCAGTTCACACGCCACCGAACCGTGTGGCATACATCGATGCCACGCATCTGGAACCGTACAGCGTCCAGGACTGGTCGTTCGATGCGCTCAACGGCCTGGTGCTGAATCTCGCACGCAACGGCTACCTGCCGTTGGCCCTCCACGAGTTCGACTCCGCACGTTTGGAGCGGGCCGGTCTGTTCGTGTCGATCGGGCCCGCGCGGGCGTTTTCGCGCGCCGAACGGGCGTGTCTCAGGCAGTTTGTCCAGCGCGGTGGCATCTTGATCAGCATGGTGGGAGCGGAGGAGGCGGCGGCGAGCGCCGCACTGCTGGCCGATTTCGGCCTCCG
Source organism: Pirellulaceae bacterium (assembly GCA_036821925.1). Lineage (GTDB taxonomy): Bacteria > Planctomycetota > Planctomycetia > Pirellulales > Pirellulaceae > JAAYDI01. The sequence goes on along the minus strand of DAISIS010000093.1, from coordinate 11,379 downwards.
CGTGCCACCCTCGCCCGTGCCCACCCGCGGCATGGACTTCGAACCGGAGCCGTTTGGACGCACACGCGCCAACTACCTGGAGGTGTCACAGGAAGCGGATGGCTACCTGGTGGCGGCCCGGCTGTATGCCGCCTGGCCGGTCGAAACGCAGGCCCGGGAGGCAGAGGTGCTGGCCTACGGGCACAATCAACTGCCCGTCGTCCAGAGCGAAGCGGAACTGCCGGTGATCGTCACCTGCCGGTTCGGGCAGGGACAGGTCGTGTTGATCGGCGACACCTGTTTTGCGATGAACAAGAACCTCGAATACATCGGTGGCGAGCCGTTTCACGGTGCGTACGAGAACGCGCACTTCTGGCGCTGGCTGCTGACGCGGTTACAGGGTCAGCCGGAGTGGGTGCCGCCGCGACCGCCAGCACGCGTGCAGGAACCGGACGACGAGGCGGCCGAGGTTGCGCCGCAGGAGGAAGCGCCGCAGGAGGAAGCGCCGCAGGAGGAAGCGCCCGAGGAGGAAATGCTCCCGGAGGAAGCGCCGGAGGAGGAAGCATAGTGCGGATCTGGCTCGCGACAGCGCTTCTGGCCAGCGCGTGGTTGTTTGGCCTCGGCTATTTCACGCCGGTCCACCTGGTGGCCTGGATCGGTGCGGTGGTGGCCGCGGTCGTGCTGCTGGGCAACGTGCCCGTTCGCCTTCCGCGGCGGGGCGAACGCGGGTTGGCACTGCTGCTGGTGCTGCCGGCGCTCTGGCTGGTGCCGTTTCCGTATTGCAGCATGCCCATTCTGCTGAGTTGCGGGCTGCTGGCATCACTGCTGCCCGTGCGGGGCACGAGCATGCGGTTCGTGACGCGCGGGTGCTTGCTGGCCAGCCTGATTCTCCTGCCCCAGGCGCTGCTGCTGCTGGGCTACCAGAATCTGACCGCGCGCTCACATGCGTTGCCCCGCGTGCTGGCAGCGCCCGTAGCCGGGATCCTGCGACTGCTCGGCGCGGACGTGGCGCTGGATGGCACGTCGCTGGTGCTGCGGGACACGGGGGTCACCGATCGGATCGCGGCGACCTGGGAGCTGTTGTGGGACCCGGCCACGGCCAGCGTCGTGGCGGGTGGGTTGGTAGTGCTGGCCTACCTGGCCTGCCTGCGCCGGCCAGCGCCGGGGCAGTGCCGAGTATTTCTGCGCAGCGCCGGGGTGCTGTTGTTGGTGACGCTCGCCTGGGCTCCGCTGCGGCTGGCCCTGCTGGTCGCGCTGGTGCTGCAGCAGCAGTTGCGGGCCGATGTGGTGGCCTTCCCCAATGTGGGGCAGATTCTGGTCAGTTCCTGGGTGCACGCGGTCCTGGTGTGCGCGTGGGCCGTGGTGCTCAGCCGCCTCGTGCCGCTGCCCGGCCGGCGTTTGCCTGGCGCCGCCCCCGCACGGGCGCAGGCCAGTCGGCGTCCGGCGCGCCTCCGGCGGCGTGGCGCGGTCATGGCCGCGTATGCCACTGCCGTGGCGATGCTCGTCTTTCTCTACTGTTGGACGCCGGTCGGTGAGCGGAAGGCGGGACGCGTGATGGTGGTCGAGCGGCATTCCGCCTGGGAGCCGACGACGGAGCCGTACGGCACGGAAGTGTATGGCGAGGCGGGGTCCTACAATTATGCGGCCATCTACGCCTATTGCAGCCAGTATTACGACATGTCGCGCCTCGCGGCCGACGACCCGCTGGATGATGGAACGCTGGAGCGGTGTGATGTCCTGATCATCAAGACCCCCACGGCGCGCTACGCCCCCGAGGAAGTGGAGGCGGTGGTCAGGTTCGTCGACCGCGGCGGTTCGCTGTTGCTGATCGGCGACCACACCAACGTGTTCAACATGAACACCTACCTGAATGACATTGCCCGCCGCTTCGGGTTCACGTTCCGCAATGACCTGTTGTTCCGCGTCGGCGATCCGTACCGCCAGCAGTACCGGCCGCCGACGCTGGCGCATCCGCTGCTGCAGCACGTGCCGCCCATGTCGTTTGCCGTGTCGTGTTCGATCGATCCGGGATCGTCCCGCGGCTCGATGGTGATCCGCAACGTAGGGTTGTTCAACCTGCCTCCTGCATACCAGGAATCGAACTATCATCCGCAGGCCGAGTATCGGCCGTACATGGAGTACGGCGCCTGGTGTCAGCTCTGGGGCACGGTCTCCGGGCGCGGCCAGGTACTCGCGTTCGCCGACTCTACGCTGTTCTCGAACTTCTGCGTCTACCAGCCGGGCAAGACCGAGCTGTTCATGAGCATGGTCGAATGGTTGAATCACCACCCGGGCTGCGGCGTCCCGCGGAATCGGGCGCTGTGGATCCTCACCGCGCTCGTCGCGTGTGCGCTCGGCTGTTTGGGTCTGCGCGAGAAGTCCGGCGCCTGGATCCTGGTGTTGTCGGCCACCTGGTGTGCCTGGAGCGTAGCGGCCGGCGCCGCGCTTCACCTGCACGGGCGTGCCCTGCCGCTGCCCGCGAAGAAGCAGTCGCTGCAGCACGTTGTGATCGATCGGTCCCTGTCGACCGTACCGCTGTTCACGGGTGCGTTCGCCGACGACCCGGAAGGAGGTGGTTACGGGCTGCTCGAACAGTGGATTCCCCGCGTCGGGAATTACACCTCCCGGCGCGGCGGCCTGGAGGCACTCTCGAGCGATGCGCTGGTCGTGATCTGCCCGACGCTGCTGCCCGGTCCTCAGTTTCGCGACGCGCTGCTGGACTGGGTCCAGTCGGGTGGCCGCCTGCTGGTGTTCGACACGCCCGACGTGGAGGAGTCGACGGCCAACAGTCTTCTGCAGCTGTTCGGGCTGACATCGATCCACAGCGCGGTGGCACAGGAGGGCGAGCCACTGCGTCTGGCGGAACCGTCGCTGGAGACGCCACTGCAGGCCGCGTGCGAAATCCAGGGGGGCGAGCCGTTGGCGTTCTGGGGCGAGGTGCCGATTGCCGCGCGCACCCGCTTTGGAGACGGCTGGGTGACGGCCGTCGGGTTCGGCTCGTTGTTCAATGATGCGAGCATGGGCTATCACTGGCTCGAGCCGCCGGGGGAGCCGCAGCTGCAGCGGTACGGGATCCTCTACGCGCTGCTCCGCGCCGCCCTGCAGGAGCCGCCGGAGCGGTGACGCCTGCTGGGGTGCCGCCCTCCCGCGCTGCCGCAGCTCCCGGCCGAGTGATTCCCTGGGCGACCGCAAACGCCGGCGCGACGGCTTGTTCTCCCGCTGGTTCGTCTCTAGTCTGATAGCCCGAATCCGCGGCATGAGCGCGCGGAGGGACGCTGCCGCCGGGCCCGACCGGCGCAGAGTCGAGGGGGCTGTTCGGAGGGAAGAGAGCATTCCTTGCGGCGCAACGACATTCGCAATCTGGTGATTATCGCGCACGTGGATCACGGCAAGACGACGCTGGTGGATTGCCTGCTGCGCCAGTGCGGGCAGTTCCGCCAGTCGCAACTGCAGGGGGAACGGATACTCGATACGAACGATCTGGAGCGCGAACGCGGGATTACGATCGTCGCAAAGAACATTGCCCTGCCGCACAAAGGGGTCAAGATCAACGTCATTGACACGCCGGGGCACGCCGACTTCGGGGGCGAGGTGGAACGGGTGGTCAGCATGGCAGATGGCGCCCTGCTGCTGGTCGACGCGGCGGAAGGTCCCATGCCGCAGACACGCTTCGTACTCTCCAAGGCGCTGGCCTGCGGTCTGCAGCCGATCTTGGTGATCAACAAGATCGACCGCCCGGACGCCCGCGCCCACGAGGTGCTCGATGAGACATTCGAGCTGATCATGGAGCTGGCCGGCGACGAGCATCTGAACGACCTGCCCTACGTGTTCACGACGGCCAAGGAGGGCTACGCGACGACGGATCCCCACGTGCCGACCGGCTCGATGCAGCTGCTGTTGGACCTCGTCCTGGAACACGTTCCCGGCCCGGCCGTCCAACCTGCGGCGCCGCTGCAGATGCTCGTGACGACCATTGACTGGTCCCAGTACGTCGGGCGGATCGCGATTGGCCGGATTGCGGCCGGGACGATTCACAGCGGCCGCCGCGTCGGGCTGTCCCACAAAGACGGATCGATCACACCCGCGCCCGTCGCGTCGCTCATGGTGTTCCAGAATCTGGACCGCGTCGAAGTGGCATCTGCCAGCGCCGGGGACATTGTCGCCCTGGTGGGGCTGGAGGACGTGGAGATCGGAGACACGGTGTGCGATCTCGAACGGCCGGCACCGCTGCCGCGTCTGGTGGTAGACGAGCCGACCTTGGAGATGATCTTCACGATCAACTCGTCGCCGCTGTCCGGGCGGGACGGCAAGTACGTGACCAGCCGGCAGCTGCGGGAACGGCTGTTTCGCGAGCTGGAACGCAACGTCGCGCTGCGGGTGCGACCGGTGGAGGGGACCGACGGGTTTGCCGTGGCGGGCCGGGGCGTGCTGCACCTGTCGGTGCTGATCGAGACGATGCGCCGCGAAGGGTACGAGTTCTCCGTGGGCAAGCCGCGCGTCATCTACCGTCTGGTGGGCGGTGTCCGATATGAGCCGTTCGAAACACTCATCGTTGAGGTGCCGGCTGAGTATCTGGGGCGGATCATGGAACTGGTGGGGCAGCGGCGCGGCAAGCTGGAACACATGCAGCCGCGGGGCGAGTACACCTGCGCCACCTTCCGCATCCCGGCCCGCGGGTTGATCGGGCTGCGCACCCAGGCGTTGAACGCCACGCAGGGCACGGCGCTGCTGCATCACCGGTTCGCTGACTATGGCCCGGTGGAAGGCGAGCTGCCGCGGCGCTCCAACGGCGTGCTGGTATCCAACGCCAAAGGACGCGCCGTGGCGTATGCCCTGGCCGGACTGCAGGAACGGGCCGAGATGTTCGTGGCACCGGGCGACGACATCTATGAGGGTATGATCGTCGGCGAAAACAGTCGCGAAAACGACCTGACCGTCAATCCGGCCAAAGAAAAGAAGCTGACCAATATCCGGGCGGCCGGCAGCGACGAAAACATCCTGCTCAAGCCGCCCCGCATCATGTCGCTGGAAACCGCGCTCGAATACGTCGAAGAGGATGAGCTGGTCGAGGTGACGCCCCGCCAGATCCGGCTGCGGAAAATCCTCCTCCGCGAAACCGATCGCCGTCGGCAGGCACGCGCCACGTAGGCCCGCCGCACCGCTCCGCTGCGGCTCCCGCACACGCCAACCTGGCGGCCGTCCGCAGTGGCGGTTGCCTGGGCCAGGCCGGCGGCAACGACTGCGAGCCCCCTCCTTTTTTTTCGGAATTCCTGAGGGATGCGGCGCCGCGTTGGCGATTACCGGAGGGCCAGCACCAGGGGCTGCCGTCAGCGGCGCGAGCCGCCGGGCGGCCCGCGACCGGGGCGTGCTCGCCGAGGGCCATCGATGATGACGCCGCGCAGACGGTTTCTCGCCGGGATCCTGTGGCTGATGTGGTTGCCTGCCTCCGCGATCGGGTGCGCGGAGCAGCTGGTGCCGGCTGAAACGCACGAACCGCCCCCGGATTGCCCAGGGGACCCGGTCGTGGAACCGGAGCTCAGTGAGACTGAACCGTGACGGAAGACGTGTCTCTCAGCCGCTCGCCGCCGCGCCACCGGCACGCCATGACGCTGGTGGAACTGCTGGTGGTGATCGCCATCGTGGCCGTGCTGGTGGCTGTGCTCCTGCCGGCTGTGCAGGCCGTGCGCGAAGCGGGCCGCAGGCTGCAGTGCCAGCACCAGCTGCGGCAGATCGCGCTGGCCATGCACAACTACCACGACACGCATGGCAGGTTTCCCTATGGCGTCAACGCCGGGTGGGGACATTCGTGGTCCGCACACCTGCTCCCATACGTCGAACAGGCCGCCGTCGCGGAACAGATTCCGTGGACCGAACGAGGATGGTGGCGCGGCACGGATCTGCGCAGCCGAACGCTCCAGCAGCTGGTGCGCACCCGCATCCCACTGTTCCGCTGCCCCTCGCAGGGTGATCCGCTCACCTCGGACCTCAATCAGATGACGCAGCGGTACGTGACGAACTACCTGGCATGCGCCGGCAGCGATGCGACCCACGATAACCTCGGTCCACACGGCATGGACCAGTCGAACGGCATGTTTCGAGCTGCCCTGTTCAAGAGCCGGCCGCAGCCGCCTACGCGGATCAGCGAAGTGATCGACGGCACAGCCCATACCGTCATGCTCGGCGAGGCGACGTTCGTCGTCAATGAGGCCGCCGGCTGCTGGATCTGCGATCGCTTCTATCTCTACCATCCGAACGCCGACAGCGGCGATGGAATGGACTTCTCCGAAGCGCTGGGGTCCACCTACTACCCCAGCAACCTGCGCACCGGCGGCGAGCAGCGGCGCGAGCTGGCGTTCAGCAGCTATCACCCGGGGGGCGTACAAGTAGCGCACGCCGACGGATCCACACACTTCTTTCAGGACTCCAGCGATCTTGCGGTGTGGCACGCACTCGGTTCGATGCGGCAACACGATACGCCGACCGAGTGATGGGCTCACGGTGCCCTGCGCCCCGTGCCGTGTGCCCCGCAGCTCGTGTCCCCGCCCCCACGCACAAGTGTCTTCGTGCCCGGTCAGCACGAAGCAGCGTCGCACTGGCCGGCGACCTGCCGGGGCCCCGCAGCGACACCCCGTCCGGCCCGGGCAGGCGGTCCGCTGCGCCACCGCCCGCGGTGAACTGGTCGGCCGTCCTGCGGGCAACGACAGTCGGCGGCGTGGTACCTGGCTTGTCGCGGTCAGTGGACATTTGCGCAAGCCGTCACCACTGCCGCTCCCACTCGCGGGACCGCCGACTGCGTTGACCGGCGATTACCTGTCCGGGTTGTCTAGTAGGGCTGCGAATCGGTGGCTCGGGAGATGTCGTCCAACACTGCATCGGTCTCTACCAGCGGCGGCATCCAGTGTCCGCCTTCGGTCCACCCCGCTCGTTTCCGCCGTTCCCGTTCGCTCCAGCTCTCTTGTATCTTCTCGCACGCCTGCCGGATGTCGTGCGAGGTAGGCAAAAATACCCGGCTCTCGCGCTTGTCGCACCTCATCGGACTGCCTCCTTCTCTTCGCCCCCTGCGCTGAATTCTACGGACCCGGGGGGGAAAAGTCCCGGAAGTGGCTGGCGGCCGCCGGCAATCCCACAGCCGACCTGGAATGCCGGAGCTCCGCAGCCGGGCGAACCAGGCCAACGGCCTGGAGGACACATGCAGGCACGCGGGCGTTGTCGACACATCAACCCCAGGCCGGCAGCCGATCTCGTCCCCTTGCTCGAATCGCTCCACGGGCTGCCGCCGGCCGCTGGCCGCTGGCCGCGTCTGCCAGCTACCCCGTGATCGCCCAGCGTATCAATTCGTTGAGCTTCGGAGCACGACCTTGCGTCAGCATGCCAATCCGGAATACCCGGCTGGCGGCGAACACGCAGATGGCGGTTGTGAGGAGCGTCAGCAAGACGCCCAGAATCGGCTGCCACACGGGGATCGCACTTGTCGAGGCCATCCGCAAGCACATCAGCATCGGGATGAACGGAGGAATGAGCGAGAACCACGTGGCGAAGCTGCCGTGGGGTTCCCGGACAATGTTCATCCAGACAAACAGCGGGATGATGATCAGAATCCACACCGGCAGCAACAGACTCTGCGCCTCCTTCAACTGATTCACGGCGGCACCGATCGACAGAAACAGCGAGCTGTACATGATCACGGCCAGCACCTGAAACACGACGAACCAGGGGAGAATCTGAAACGGCACAATGTCCACCACGTCGTTGTACGCCGCCAGACAGTACCCACCAGCTAGATAAATGGCGGCCACCGTCAGCGACCCAGCCACGTTCCCAAACAGTTTGCCCGTCATGATCTCCAGCGAGGTGGCCGATCCCAGCAGCACCTCCGCAATCCGGTTGGACTTCTCCTCCAAGACGCTCTCCAACATCGGCTGCGCTGACATCATGATGATCATGAACATGAACATCATGACTCCCATCGGCAGGAAGATGGTCAGCATCATCTGTTCCTGTTTCGCTTTCCTGATGCTGCCCCCTGCATTGCGTTGGGCCAGGCCGAGTCCTTCGAAGGTGATGGTGCCAGACTGGGCGACGATGGCCGGATCGATTCCTGCGTCGCGCAGCCGTGTCGACTGCACCATCTCACGGAGCACTCCTTCGAACCATCGTTTCTCGGCGGAGAGCGTCGTGTTCTCGCCGAAGAATCGCACGACGGGCGGTTTCCCGTCGGCAGGCAGCTGGAGCAGATCGGCTGGCAAGTCGATGAATCCGTAGAGTTCGCGGCTTCGCACGCGGTCGGACAGTGCCACCAGCAGCTCATCGGTCACCGGTCCGCCCGGCCCTTTCTCGATCTGATACACGGGTGCAATCTGCCTGTTCGATTGGCGATCCCAGGTGGCATTCTCATTGCGCGTGGCCACGGCCTGCTGCAGCTGGTCAAACAGCCGGCCGGTGCCATCGAGCACTGCGATTCGCTTCTGCTGGATATCCACTTTGTCGCGGAGCAACTGGGGGATCACGGCGCCGCCCAGCATGAAGACCGGCATGATCGCCAGGCTGAAGAGAAACGCTTTGGACCCGACCATGGCCAGGTATTCACGGCGGGCAATGACGAACGCCTTACGCATGGGCCGGCTCCTGCATCTCTTCCGGTTCCGGCCGTGCGATGCGAACGAAGATATCGTGGAGCGATGGTCGGGCGATCTCGAAGTGTTGGAGTGTACCGAGGGCCATCAGTTGGCGGAGAATATGTTGCGGGTCGGCGGGTGGTGACATCCTCAGTTCCCTGTACGGTCCATATTCATTCACGCGGCTGACCCCCTCCAGCTGTGCCAGGCTGCCGGTGAATCCCGGCATCCGCACGCGGATGGTGTCGCTGCCGTACTGGGCCTGGATCGACTCCAGAGTGCCATCAAGCACCTTCTGGCCGCGGAAGATCATGCAGATTGTGTCGCACATGCGTTCCGCGACATCCATATCGTGCGTCGAGAAGAGCACGGTCGATCCGCTGTCGCGCAGGGACAGCACGGCGTCTTTCAGGACGTCCATGTTGACGGGGTCGAGCCCGCTGAACGGTTCGTCCAGCACGATCAGCCGGGGGTGCGACACGACTGTGGCGATGAACTGGACCTTCTGGGACATGCCCTTCGACAGGGTTTCGATCTTCTTGTCCGCCCAGGCGGTGAGATCGAGCCGCTCAAGCCAGCTGTCGATCTCCGGCCGGCACGCGCGCATGCCCTTGAGTTGGGCGTAGAACGCCAGCACATCGCGCACCCTCATCTTCCGGTACAACCCCCGTTCTTCCGGGAGGTAGCCGACGCGGTCGTCGGTGCCCAGCCAGTGATCGCGGCCCAGCACACAGACGTGTCCAGCATCCGGGTAGAAGATCCGCAGGATGATCCGCAGAGTTGTCGTCTTGCCGGATCCGTTCGGGCCGATGAAGCCGTAGACCGCGCCCTCCGGCAGGGCGAGATCCAGATGGTCCACGGCCACATGCGTGCCGAACCGTTTCGTAACCTGGCTCAGTTCAACCGCATTGGGCATGTCGTGGTCTCAGGGTGTGTGACGGCGCCAGCAGCGTGGCACAGTGTACGTCCAGGATTCGCCGCCCTGGTCAGATTATTGATTATTGGAGTCCAGCTGATGGGAGTCGAGCTGAATGCGGAAGTCGGACAGCAGCCGTTCCGGGGTGGTTTCCGCGGGGGGCGGGCCGCCGCTTGCCGCGGCCGGGCGCCGGCACCTGAGAACCTGTTGCGGGCCGGTATTATCCTGTGGGAGAATGCGTGGGTCCAGTCCGGATGCGGGTGGCGTCCTGACGCTGCCCCCGTCCTTCCGGTCCCCCTTTCAGCATCCGTCATACTGTGAGCGTGAACATGCACCGAACGATCTGTGGCCTGGGTTGCGGCGTGTGTCTTGTCATCCTGGCGGCTGCGTTGCCAGCGGCGGACGATACGGCGCGCATTCAGCCGTACGCGCAGAATCCGAGCTACTGGCAGTACAAGGGGCAGCCGGTGTTGCTGCTGGGGGGCAGCAAGGATGACAGTCTGTTTCAGATCCCCGACCTGCGGGAACACCTGGAGGCGCTCCACGCCGCAGGCGGCAACTACATCCGCAACACGATGAGCGACCGGCCCGACCACGAGTTCGAAGTCTATGCGTTTGGCCAGCTGCCCGACGGGAAATACGACCTCCAGCAGTGGAACGACGAGTACTGGCGGCGTTTCGAGAACATGCTGCAATGGACCAGCGAACTGGACATCATTGTGCAGATTGAGGTCTGGGATCGCTTCGACTACAGCGACGGCGCCGACAGCCAGCGCTGGCAGAAACACCCGTTCAATCCGGCCAACAACGTCAACTACACGTTTGAGGAATCGGGGTTCGCACCCCGGTATCCCAAGCATCCGGGGCAGAACGAACAGCCGTTCTTCTTCACCACACCGGAACAGCGCAACAACCAGGTCGTCCTGCCGTACCAGCAGCGATTTGTTGACAAGATGCTCTCCTATACGCTGCAGTACGATCACGTGCTGTACTGCATGGACAACGAAACGTCTGGCGAAGAAGCCTGGGCCGTGTACTGGTCGTCGTATATCACGCGCCGCGCACAGGAAGCGGGCAAACAGGTGTGCGTCACCGAGATGTGGGATGACTGGGATCTGCGAGCCGAACGCCACCGCCGCACGCTGGACCATCCGGAACGATATCAGTTTGCGGATGTCTCGCAGAACAACCAGATGAAGGGGCAGCAGCACTGGGACAACTTCCAGTGGGTGCGGCGGCGGGTGGCCGACCACCCGCGCCCGCTCAATACGGTGAAGACCTACGGTGCCGATGGTGGACGGTTCGGCAACACCCGGGACGGGATCGAACGCTGGTGGCGGCATGTCATCGGTGGCGTCGCCGCGGCCCGGTTCCACCGGCCGGATTCCGGGTTGGGGCTGTCCGAGCCGGCGTCGGCGTCCATCCGTGCAGCGCGCAAACTGGAGTCGCTGGTCCGCCTGTGGGATGTCGAGGCGGCCAACGAACTGCTGACTGATCGCGAGGAGAATGAGGCGTACCTGGCCGCGCGGCCGGGGGACGCCTACGCGCTGTACTTCCCGGACGGCGGCGCGGTGCAGCTCGACCTCCGCCAGCACGCCGGCCCGTTCCAGGTGCGGTGGATCGACATTGCGACGGGGGAGTGGGACCGCACGGAGACGCTGCCGGGCGGTGACCGCACCACGATCTCGGCGCCGGCTCCCGGGCATTGGGTGGCCGCCATCGTTAAGCAGCCGTAGATGATGTTGAAAGCCGTACCTGATGTCGAATCGGATCGGTCCATGAGCATACGCCAGAGAGTCTGCCGGTTGGTGAGGGAATTTGTTGCCGCAGCGCCACGCAGCCTGCTGCTGCTGTCCCTGCTTCTGTCCT
>DAISIS010000092.1:0-14181 GCA_036821925.1 Pirellulaceae bacterium | reverse complement strand
AAAAAGCCGAGGGATGCCAGTGTGCGGTAGCCCGCCGGCCTGCACACTCAGGATTTTTTCCCGGGCCGGGCCGCCCAACCCTCACCCGCCGTCTCGCAGGCCGCGCGGCAACCGGGAGCCACCGCCCCCGGGTGGTCACGCCCGGCCCGCGGCTTGGGCGAAGATCATAGCCCCGCCCTGCCCTGGAAGCAAGGGGCGTGTGCCCGGGCCGCCACCGGGCCACCGGGCAAACTTGGCGGTTACAATGAAGGCCGCGTGCCGGCGGCAGTGCCGCACGCCGATCGGCTGCCTTCAACCCTCACACGCCCGAGCGAGGAGCACGCGGATGCAATTCGTACCACGGTCATACTGTCCCTGCGGAACGCTGCTGTTTGTGGCCCTGTTGATCACTCCGGGGGTGGCGCAGGAGCCGGCCCGGAGCGCCAAGTCACGTCCGGCGGCGGCCGACGTATCGCAGCAGTACCTGCCGCGTCACCCCGCGCCCCGGGATGCCGCTGAAAAGAAGATCGTTGCCGCGATGGACGAGATGTACGCGAGTCAATCGCGCGGGATGGGGAATGTGCTGCCCGAAGACGGGCGGTTGCTCAGAATGCTGACCGAGACGCTGGGGGCCAAACGTGTGGTCGAGGTGGGGACGGCCAACGGCTATTCGGCCATGTGGTTCTGTCTGGCGTTGCGTTCCACGGGCGGCCGACTCACGACCTGCGAAATCGACTCCCAACGCATCGCACTGGCCAAGGACAACTTCCGCCAGGCAGGCGTTGTGGATCTGGTGACGCTCATCGAGGGGGACGCCCATGAAACGCTCAAGACGCTCGACGGGCCGGGAGGGAGGGCTGGCCTCCCTCTGCTCCGGCTCATCTGCGCTGGCACCGCATTCCCAACGCACCGCTTGTTCTGTCCGCGGCAGCTTCTCAGCCCAGGATTTCCGCGAGGTCTTCTTCGGGAGTCCGGATCGGCTTGAGCGCGAACTTGTCGACGAGGACGTCGAGCACCTTGGGGGTGACGAACGCCGGCAGCGTGGGGCCGAGTCGAATGTTCTTCACTCCCAGGTGGAGCAATGCGAGCAGCACGGTGACCGCCTTCTGCTCATACCAGCTCAACACCAGCGACAGCGGCAGTTCGTTGACGCTGCAGCCGAACGCATCGGCCAGCGCGCCGGCGACCTTGATCGCCGAATATGCGTCATTACATTGACCCATATCCAGCAGGCGGGGAAGTCCGCCGATCGAGCCGAACTCCAGTTTGTTGAAGCGGAATTTGCCGCAGGCCAGCGTCAGGATCAGGCAGTCGTCGGGCACCTGCTGGGCGAACTCCGTATAGTAGCTGCGGCCATTCCTCCGCCCGTCACAGCCGCCGACCAGGAAGAAGTGGCGGATCGCGCCGGACTTGACCGCGTTGATCACCTGGTCCGCGGCGCTCAGCACGGCCTGGTGGCCGAATCCGACCAGAATCGTCTTCTCCGGCTGATCCTCCGTAAAGCCCGGGGCGGCCAGCGCCGCTTCGATCGCCGGCGTGAAATCCTTGTCCGGGCCGATGTGCGTCACGCCGGGCCAGGCCACCAGCCCCGTCGTGAAGATCCGATCGTGATAGCTCTCCTTGGGCTTCTGGATGCAGTTGGTTGTCATAATGATCGCGCCCGGGAACTCCTCGAATTCCCGCCGCTGATCCTGCCACGCCCCACCATAATTGCCCACCAGGTGCGGGTGTTTCTTGAGTCCCGGGTAGGCGTGGCAGGGCAGCATCTCGCCGTGCGTGTACACATTGATGCCCCGACCCTCCGTCTGGCGGAGAATTGCGTCCAGGTCCTTCAGGTCGTGCCCCGATACGAGGATGGCCTTGCCCTTGACCGACGTGATCCGCACGGGCGTCGGTTCGGGGTGCCCGTACGTCTCGGTGTTGGCTGCGTCGAGGAGTTCCATCGCCGTGACACTCAGTGCGCCTACCTTGAGTGCCCAGGTGAGCAGCTGGTCGACCGAGGGGTTCTCATCGGTCAGGAAATCCAGCGCCGCGTGGAAGCTGGCAAATGCCTGCGGATCGGCTTTGCCCAACACCAGTGCGTGATCCACGTACGCCGCCGCCCCCTTGAGGCCGTACATGATCAGCTCCTGGAGCCCCACCACGTCCTCCCCCAGCTGGCTCTGCCGCGCGGGGATGGACAGCTCCTCAGCCTGGCGGACCAATCCGTCCAGGTCGGCCGCCGGCTGCCAGGTGGCGGGGCCGCTGAGCGTCTCGGGCGCCCGGCCAGCCCGCGCGCAGGCCTGGGCATACAACGCCTCGGCCTGGTCCCGCACGGACACCGCCCGGCCAATCGTGGCCTGCAGCCGCGCGGGATCGAAATCCACATTGGTCACGGTCGTGAACAACGCCTCAATGACGAACGTGTCCACGTCCTCGTGGCGTTCCCCCAGCTGCACTGCGCGATGCGCGTACATCGCGATGCCTTTGGCCAGATAGGTGAGCACATCCTGCAGAGCGGCCGTGGTGTTGTCCTTGCCGCACACGCTGATCAACTCGCAACCCGCTCCTTTGGCCGTTTCTTCGCACTGATAGCAGAACATGAACCTGTCCTTCCTGTGAGTGATGTGTGATTTCTACGAGGATCTTAGCTGCGCATCGGCTGGCGGTCGTTGACCTGAGTCAAATCTCCCGGCAGCAGACGGCCCTGCTTGCGGCGTGCGCCCCGGCAACCCCCGTGGCCCGCAGTCTGTGCCAGAGACTTGACAAGGGCGATCAACCAGACCACCATGCGGGAGACGGGCATGCGGGAGACGGGGACAGCCGCTGGCCCGCTGCCCCGGACTTGGTCCCGATCCTACCCTTAACCCCCCTCGCCATGCCATGAAACAGCTCCTCGCATTCCTGTCGATCGTCGTGTCTGCTGGTTTCCTGTTCGCGCGCGAACCGGCCTGGGTCTTCAACAACGGACCGGATGCCGGCTTGATCTCGCTCGATCAGGGGGAACTCCACCATGAGGTCGGGCTGACCAAGCTGATACCGACCGGAACCGACCTCACCCTGACCGTCGCGATGGCGGCGGAGGATGCGTTTGCAGCCGACACGCGGCCATTCTTCGCCGTGCGGTACAAGTACAAGACAACGATCACGCAGGCTGGCCTGTTCTTCACGACCGACACCTTGACCGCTCTTTCGGACGCCAGCTACTCCATGTTTCCTGTCGTGGGCGACAACACGTGGCGGACCGCGATTGTCGACATGCGCTCCTTCGCACACAACAACTGGTCCGGCACGGTCACCTCGTTCCGGTTCGACCCGACCAATCCGAGCGACCGGGACTCGGTCTATCAGGTGTCGCGGCTGGGGTTCTTCCCGTCGGAGGCGGAAGCGCAGGACTTTCTTGCGGCGGCAGAGGACGCGCCGGACTACTCGGAGCCGACGCGTTTCGTCGCGCCGCTGCAGCGCGTGCTGGTGCCCGGCGGCTGTCTCAGCGACGGGTACGATCAGGCCGACTTCATGCTCGGATCGACCACCATCGCCAGTCCGTCCGAGGTCACGGTCGTGTGGTTCCGTCCCCAGGACGCGGCGGGCGCCGAGTCGGTGGTGCCGGTGTGCGAGACGAACTGCCGTGGATTTACCCACTTCGTCGCGAAGCAGGCGGGCGCGTATCGCCTGGCCAATCAGGACGTGCAGCTGGCGGACGCTGAAGACCTGGCGGCGGAGACGCGGCGGGCGATTCGATTCGTTGTCGCACGCCAGCTGCTCGGCGTCGCCGAGGGCCGGCAGTTCCGCCCCGACGATCCGCTGGCCGATTCCGACTGGAACGCCGCCGTCGCCAGGCTGGGCGAATACGACATCGATCTGACGACCCAGCAGCAGCCGGCGACCCGCGCTGAGGCCGCCACCGTGCTGGCCGAGGCTGTGCAGACGGCGCTGGGCACGACCATCGATTCTCCCTATACGAACGAGTACCTCACACGCGACCGGATTCGGATCGGAGCGTGGGTCAGTCCGCGCTCGGAAGCGGTCGGCCAGGATTTCATCGAAACCTACAGCGCCGGCGGATTCGACTGGATCATCGCCCACGGCGCGCTCTCTGGCTCCGAACACCGGGACATGCTGCTCCGCGACTGCGACCGGTACGGCGTCGAGCTGATCCTCGGCGACGGCGCTTACCAGAACGCCTCCGTGGCCACTGCGGAGTACTTTCACCACCCCTGTTTCGCCGGCACGTACGTGACTGACGAGCCGGGAACGGACCAGTACGACGAGCTGGCCGAGATCTGCAACGCGTACTACCGGGAGACGGGCGGGAAGCTGCCGTTTATTAACCTGCTCCCCATGTACGCCAACGCTGCGCAGCTGAAATACGGAGCCGGGGCCGCGGCGATCGAGTACTATGATCCCGATCCGGATCTGTTCAAGAAGTACTGCGATGCATTCTGCGAGAAATTCGACCCGCCGTACATCTGCACCGACATCTACCCGCTCAACTGGGTCGACGGCCGGCGCGTTACCTACCGGGACTACTGCGAATCCATCAACGTCATCGCGGCGTCGGCCCGGGAGCACGAGAAGGATTTCTGGTGCTGCATCCAGACGTTCGCCTGGGTGCCCAGCAAACGCACGCCGACGGAGTCGGAATTCCGCTGGCAGTCGTACGCGATGCTGTCGTTCGGCTGCAAGGGGCTGCTCTGCTGGACCTACGCGGGCTACCAGCCGGAATCCCCGTCGTTGATCACAGTCGATGGGAAGCGGACCAACGCCTGGTACGACGCGGCGACGGTCTTCAAGGAGATCCGCAAAATCTCCGACGCGTTCGTCCGGTACAAGAACGTCGGCGCGCTGGCCCACAACTGTACAGACGACACGCCGTACCTGAAGTTCAGCAATCCGGTCCAGGCCTTTCCGACGATTGAGCAGATTCAGTGTGACGACCCGCTGCTGATCGGCTGTTTCACTGCCAAGGACGGACCCGGCACCGCGCTGACCATCGTCAACATGAGCGAGTTGGAGGCGGTCAAGACGGTGCGGGTCAGGCTGAAGCTGGGCGGCTCGCAGGTGGTGGCCTGGCCGCGCGGAGAACGCTCAGTGCTTGCCCCCGACGCCGACGGATTCTATCTGCTGACGCTCCCGCCGGGAGATGGAGTGTTGGTGGAAGTCGAGTGACCGGTAGATGCCGCTCCACTGCTTCGCCGCTACAGCGTCCAGCCGTCGCGGTATGGAGGGGCGAGGTACTGGTCGGCCTCCGGGCAGTTCGGAAACTTCATCTGCTGGGCGTCGTACTCGAGTCGGGTGCCGGCCATCTTGATGGCGACCACGCCGAGCAGGGCGAGTTCTGAGAGCGGCCCGCCGTACGAGAAATCGCTGCCCGCCGGCCGCCCATGGCGGATCGCATCCAGCCAATCGCGATGGTGGTTGCCGTCCGCGACGCGAGGAATCGACGGCGTGGGACGTTGATACGCCTGCATCTGCTCTGAGGGGAAGATCCGCACGCCGCCCGCGCCGTGCGAGCCATAAATGATCGATCCTTTGTCGCCGCAGACGACGGCGCCGGCCGGCCCGATCTCCTGGTCCTCCTCGAGCTGCGGGGGACGCGGGATCGGCTCCGTGCCGCTGTACCAGTGCAGCGTGACTGGCCCGCGCTGTTCCTTGGCCGGGAACTCGAAAGTGATCACGTCGCCCGGCGGATAGATGTCGGATTGCGTCTGCGGGTCGTAGTCCTTGACTCTCGCCTGGATCGATTGAGGCGCGCCGAGATCGAGGGCCCAGAAGACCGGATCGACGACGTGGCAGGCCCAGTCGCCGATGGTGCCGTTGCCGAAGGGCACCCATCCGCGCCATGTGCCGGGCACGTAGGCAGGATCGTATGCCCGCCACTGCGCCGGGCCGAGCCACAGGTCCCAGTCGAGCGTCGCGGGAACTGCGGCGCCCGCTACAGACTTGCGCCGCCCGCCGCCGGAGTTGACGTGCGAGCAGCCGGCGTGAATCTCGCTGACCGTGCCGATGGCCCCGTCCCTGATCCACTCGCAGAAGGTGCGGATCGAATCGGACGAGTGCCCCTGGTTGCCCAACTGCGTGACCACCTGGTGCTCCTGTGCCGCTTCCATCAGCTGGCGGACCTCGTGGACCGAGTGGGCCAGGGGCTTTTCACAGTAGACGTGCTTGCCACGCTCGATGGCGGCCATGGCGGCTACGGCGTGCGTGTGGTCGGGGGTCGCCACCACCACCGCGTCAAGCTGCTGCTCCATTTCGTCAAACATTCTGCGGAAGTCGCGGAACTGCCGGGCCTTCGGCCACTGCTCGAACGACTTGGCCGTGTGGCTGCCGTGATCGACGTCGCAGAGCGCGACGATGTCCTCGCCGCTCACGTTGTACAGGTCCCCCCTGCCCTGACCGCCTACGCCGATGCCGGCGATGCGGAGCTTTTCGCTGGGGGGCGTCTGGCCGCTCCTGGCAACCGCCCGGCGGCGGTCGATCAGGAAGCCTGCCGCCGCTGCACCCACGAACTCCCGACGCGTAACCACTCGTTTCCTGGACATGCGAGGACCCTCCGCCACGTGCTGCTCAAACTGGAAACGTTCACCGATTCTGAACTGATCCGGGTCGATGCTCAACCACCGGGTCACGCCCATCGCCGCCCCGGCGGCAGGCAGATCGCACAACGGCTGTGCGGCTGCCCGCCCCGACCGCGCATCCCGATTATACATCGCGCGGATGACGCTCTGCTGCGTCTCGGGTATGATACCTCGTGCGCATGGCACCCTGGTAGGGTCCAGTGCCGCACTGCTGGTCAGCGGCCGGCTGCGCGGCAAGGTAGAGGAAGGACGACCTCGGACAGCGTCACGTCATCCGCTTGTATCATCGGAGAACACGATATGGCAGATCCGAAATCGGCAGGTGCGCATCCCGTGAAACTGCTCCTGGATGCCGGCGAGCGGTGGTGGTGTGCCTGCGGCGAGTCGCAATCCCAACCGTTCTGCGACGGGTCCCACCGCGGTACACCATTCCAACCGGTGAAGTTCGTGGTTGACGCTCAGAAGGAGGTGTACCTCTGCATGTGCAAACAGACGCACAAGCCGCCGTATTGCGATGGGCGTCACAAGGAGCTGGGCTGAAACACCGGTGCGACGACTCAGCGACGCGCGGCGCCCTTCGATGTCCGGCCGCGGATCTCCAGTAGTGGCACGATGGCACCTGCCTCGTGAAGCACGTCGTGCAGGGTCCCTTGACGCAACACATCCTCCATTGCGCCATAGGCTGCATCGAGCTGTCGATGCAGCGGGCAGAGGCTGGTGTGAGATTTCAGGCCGAGCGGACAGGTGCGAATGCGCTCCGTAGTGCTGGCGGCTTGCACGATGTCCAAGAGGGTCAGCTTGTCCGGTCCGCGTGCCAGGCGATACCCACCCCCGCGCCCGACTTCCGAGGTGACTATGCCTGCCCGCACGAGTGCCTGGAGCACCTTGTAGACATAGCGCGGGGGAATGCGCGTCCCCGCGGCAATCTCGCGTCGAGACAGAGACCGGCCAGGACTGCGGGCCAGACACAGGGCAGCCCGCAGGGCGTATTCCGCAGTTTTCTGCAGCATTGCTGTACCTCTCCGGGATTGTACACCTTGACGTCCAGGTTGTCTGCGCTAGGATTATCGTGCACCTCAGCATACACGTTTGTGCTGCCGCGTGTTCTGGCCGTCGGGAAAGACCACGCTGTTCTACTGTTCCTGCCGACGCGGAAAGGAGCGTACGTCATGTTGCATCAACAGATTGATCTCGAACTGGCCGAACGCGAAGCCTGGGTGCTGCGCCGTCAGCGTGGAATTCCGAACAACCGGCGTCTGTTCGTGCTCGCCTGTATGGACGAGCGGATTCCGATCAATCAGGCGCTCGGCATCCGGGACGGGGACGCCCACGTCTTTCGGAACGCGGGTGGTCTGGTAACGGACGACGCCCTCCGGTCTGCGATGCTGACGACACAGTTCTTCGGCACGCAGGAGATCATCGTTGTCAATCATACCGAGTGTGGCATGATGACGGCCACGGGGGAGGCCTTGACCGATGCGCTGCGCGGCAAGGGAATCGATCCGGATGGAGCCGTCGTGGATCCCAGTCTCCAGGAACTGACGCTTGAGCCAGGCGCCTTTGCGAAGTGGATCAGGATGTTCCGCGACGTCGACGACACCTGTGTTCAGCAGGTGGAACTGCTACGGGGCTGCCCTCTCATCCCGCGCGATGTCAGCATTCATGGTTATGTGTGGGAGGTAGAAGGAATGGCGCTGCGGCGTCCACATGTGCGTCTGGGTGAAATGGTCAATCCCAGGGGTATCTCGAGGACCAGCTGCGATGGGCTGGGCCAGTGAGCGAAGCGCGATCTCCGGTCGTCAGACGCGCTGGCGGTGCACGATACCCAGGCGGTCCTTGATCTCCTCAGCCGTATCGCATTGGAGCACCCGCGCGGCCAGATCTCTGGCGTGCTCCAGGCTCGTTGACCGAACCGCGTTCTTGATTTCCAGCAACTCGCCGGGGCGGACACTGAAACTACGGAATCCCAAGCCCAGCAGCAGTTGCGTATACGCCGGATTGCCGGCCATCTCGCCGCAGATCGAGATGCCCTTGTCCTTCGCGGTCGCTGTCGATGCTAACGATGCCAGGACCTGCACGACAGCGGGGTGGACCGGTTCGTAGTAGGACACCAGCCTGCTGCTCGTTCGATCTGTCGCCAGCAGATACTGAACGAGATCGTTCGTGCCGATACTGAAAAAGTCCACCTCCTGAGCCAGCCGCCCGATCATCACGGCGGCCGACGGCGTTTCAATCATCGCACCGATGGGCACGCGGGGAGGGACCGCCTGGCCTGTTGCCGCCAGTTTCGCCGCTTCGTCCGCGATGACCATTCTGACCGCGCGCACGTCCTCCACACCACTCACCATCGGCAGGAGCATCGACACGCGGTGTGACGCGCTGAGCCGGAGAATCGCGCGCACTTGGGGGCGGAGTATTTCGCTGTGTGCCAGCAACAGCCGCGTGCCTCGCAACCCCAACGACGGATTCGCTTCCACGGCCAGCGGGAAATAAGGGAGGGACTTGTCGCCGCCAATGTCCAAGAGCCGAATCACCACCGGGCGCGGCTTGGCATGTTCCGCCGTGGCCCGGTACATGCGAAATTGTTCCTCCTCTGACGGCAGGTGATCCTGGACGAGAAACACGAACTCGGTGCGATACAGGCCAATACCGTCGGCATTCACGGCGACTGCCGCCATGGCGTCGGCGGTCTTGCCAATGTTCGCGGTCAGCGCAATCTGCGCACCGTCGCTTGAGACTGCCGGCAATGCCACCGTGCGTTCCAACGCGGTCCGATGGGCCTGCAGGTCGGATTCCAGTTGATCGTATTCCCGCAACACCTGGGACGCGGGATTGATGAACACCCGTCCCGCGAACCCATCCACGACCAGCTGGTCGCCTGTACCGATGCGTTGCGTGGCCTCCGGAACGCGAATCACCAACGGAATGCCCAGCTCGCGCGCCAGGATCGTCGCGTGCGCCGTGTGCCCCCCCCGCTCCACGACCACCCCGCGAATCGCCTGGCCATCCAGACGCGCCGCCACCGACGGCCATAGCTCGCTCGTCACAAGCACGCTTCCGGCAGGATAGGCCGGAACCTCGGCGGGCGGGCTCCTCGTCAGGGCATCCAGCAGCCTGTTGCCGATATCCTGCAAATCGGCCGCCCGTTCCCGCAGATAGGAATCCTCCAAATGCAGAAACGCGGACGCCAGCTTTGCGACCGCCTCATCCACGGCTGCTTCCACATTGATCTTCCCGTCCAGACACGCGGCGCGTATCTCCTGCCGCAATGCGGGGTCGCGCAGCAGACTGAGGTGCGCCCGGAAGATCCCGGCCGTGTGGTCACCCACCGATTGCTGCACCCGTGTCTGCAAGCCTGCCAGCTCATCCTCAACACTCGCGATGGCGCTCTCCAGCTTCGCCAACTCTGCTGCCAACTCGTCCGGGTGGATCGCCCGACGCGCCACTGCCATCCGCTCGCCACACGCGCATACAATGGCCGTCCCACGCGCCAAGCCCGCGGACGCTGCTTCTCCCAACAGCATGACTGAACCCTGCGTTCGTTCGTTCATACGCCCAATGGAGCGAAGGGACGCGGCTGGTTGAGCCGACCGGGCCGCCGCAGACAATCCGGAACGGGCCCGGCGGGCTTGGCGAGGTCGCACCGGCATCCCTCGCCCGGACAGCGAATCGCTCCCCTCTCCGGAAAAGATGTACCTGAAGGTGTACAATTAGTGTAGGCATGAGCTGCGGCGGGTCAAGAGCCAGCAGCTCACTCGAGCGGATGGCCTTGCAGGTGAGCTGCGGTGCGGCACACCGGTCTTCGGCCGCGGCTCTGTATGGATCTGGACGACCACGCACACTGCCCCGAGCGCAGTGTGCCCCCGGCGCTGCGCGCGGGCAACTCACCTCCCGGGCACCTTGCCCGCGTCTGGCGCCTGGCCAGGGGCGTCGAATGGCGCTCGGCCATAGGCGTGGCGCGGTTCCTGGTCCAGCGCCGGGAGTTTGAGCTGCGCGCGCAGGCGGACGATCTCCTGGCGCAGGTCAGCCACGGTCGGCGCGTAGGCCGGGTCGGCGATGAAGTTCCTGGTCTCCGCCGGGTTTTCCTTCCGGTCATAGAGTTCCCACTCGTCGAGGTCGGGCAGGTAGTAGTGGACGAGTTTGTAGCGATCGGTCACCACGCCATAGTGCGGCCTGACTTTGTGCCACAGGGGGTATTCGTAGTAATGGTAGTAGAAGCTGGTGCGCCAGTCCGCGGGCGTTTCGCCGCGCAGCAGCGGCACGAGACTGCGTCCCTGCATGTCCGCTGGCTGCGGTACGCCGGCGAGATCGAGCAGCGTTTGTGCGAAGTCCACCACGGACACAATGCGGTTGCTGCAGCTGCCGGGCTGCGTCAGTCCGGGGGCCCGGATCACGAGCGGTGTGCGCAGCGACTCTTCGAGAATCCAGCGTTTGTCGAACCAGCCGTGCTCGCCGAGGTAGAATCCCTGATCGCTGGAAAAGACGACGACCGTCTGTTGAGAAAGGCCGGCTGCATCGAGGAAACCGAGCAGGCGGCCGACACTTTCGTCCACGGCTTTGACGGTGCCGAGATAGTCGTGCATGTAGCGCTGGTAGCGCCAACGCACCAGCTCCTTGCCGGTGAGGTGGGCGGCACGGAACGTCACATTGCGCGGTTCGTAATAGGCGTCCCAGGCCTGACGCTGCTGGGGCGTCAGATACGGCGGCGCGGTGAGCTTCGCGTCGCGGTCGGTGAAGCACCCTTCCAGGGTCATCTCCTGGTCGCGCCAGGCGAGGCCGCGTCCGCCGTCGTAGGTGTCGAACAGCGTCTCCGGCTCGCGATGGACACGGTCCTGGTCCCAGCCGAGATGCCGCAACGCCGGCGCCCACTCGCGATGCGGCGCTTTGTGCTGTGACATGAGCAGGAAGGGCTTCGACGGGTCGCGATTCTTAATCCACTCGATGGAAAAATCGGTAATCAGATCGGTCGTGTAGCCGGTGTGTTCCACTGGCTGGCCGTTCTCAATCATCGGCGGATTATAGTAGATGCCTTGGCCAGGCAGGATGTGCCAGTAATCGAAGCCGGTCGGGTCACTTCCGAGATGCCACTTGCCGATCAATGCGGTCTGGTAACCGGCCTGCTGCAAGAGCTTCGGAAACGTCTGCTGCGCGCCGTCGAAGGGCACCCCCGACTCGTTGCAGTAGAATCCGTTCAGATGCGAGTACTTCCCGGTGAGGATTGTCGCCCGCGAGGGACCGCAAATCGAATTCGGCACGAGGCAACGCGTGAATTTCATGCCCTGCGCCGCCAGACGGTCGATGTGGGGCGTGTCGAGCAGCCTGCGCGCGTCGCCAAAGCTGCTGATGGCCTGCGTTGTCAGGTCGTCGCAGAATATGAACACGATATTCGGGCGATCGCCGGCCAGGACGGCGCAGAGGGACGTTTCGCCAGCGAACACAACGAGCATAGCGAGCACAACTCGGTAGAGACGTGGCATGTCGGAAATACCCCGGGGTCAGTTGTTTTTCGATTCACGGAAGTAGCGTGAGCGTGATCCGGCGGACATCCATGACGGACTTGCCAGGAATCTCCAACGCCCGCAGGGTGAGCGGCGTCTGGCCCTGCGCCAATGCGATCTCGCCGAGTTTCAGCGGGCGAAACTCCTTCATCTGCGATTCCCCGTCGACACGCGGCAGCGTGTCCTGATTCGTATACAACGGCGGGTCCCAGCCGGGCGCCACACGCCCTGCCACCCGACCTTCACCGCAGGAGAGTTCGATCAGGGATCCGGCGTCCGCCTCCGGACAGGTGTAATCGATCACGACTTCGTACCGGCCGGTCGTGTGCACGTCCAGCAGCCAGACCATGCTGTCCTCCTGGCCGGTCCAGTTGACGAAGTACGAGCAATTGGGTGCCTTGCTGCTGCGGCGGACGTTTCCCCGCGGTTCGCCGTCGCGGGCCGGGAGCATCGTGATCGGGAATTCGCGATAGCCGACCGGCAGCGGGCGCGGATCGACCGCACTGCCGCCGCGGGGCTCCTGCTGCCCCGCTCCGGGTGGAAACAACTCCTGCCGCCAGGCTGCCACCGCCTGCCTGAGTTGCGCCGTGAGCGCGGGCTGGAGATCCGTGACCGGCGCTGTCTGGCCCGGATCGGCCACCATGTCGAACAGCGCGCCGCGGTCGTCCAACCGGTGCGTCTGCGTCCTGACGCTCACTCGGCCGGCCCAGGTCGAAAAGATCATCCGGTCGCGCCAGTCGGTCGACTGTTTGAGCAGCAGGGGCGAAAGATCTCGCCCGTCCAGCGGTTTGTCGCCCACACGCGGCACCCCCGCCAGCGCGGTCAGTGTCGGCAGCAGGTCGATCGCCGCGGCGATCTGAGTGACCGTGTGATCGGCCGGCAGCCGGGCGGGCCACCGCAGGAAGCAGACCGAACGGACGCCTCCTTCGTCAGTGCTGCCCTTGCGCCCTTTCAGGCCGCCGTTCCACCGCCAACTGTTCGGACCATTGTCGGAGAAGTACAGCACGATCGTTTTGTGGGTCAGGTTCAGCGCGTCGAGTTTCGCCAGCACTCGGCCGACGTTCGCGTCCTGATTCTCGATCATGGCCAGGGCGCAGCGTGTGTGGTCGAACGCTTCCTGGTCCGGCAGCGTGGCACGTTGCGTGACCGGCTTGTCTTTGAACCGTAGCCAGTCCTGCTCGGGCACCGCCCACGGCGAGTGAGGCGTCGTGAAGGGGATGTAGCAGAAGAACGGCCTGGCCTTGTTGCGGTCGATGAACGCGAGGGCGCGATCCGTACAGACGTCGACGATGTACCCGCGCGTGCGGATCATGCGGCCGTCCTCTTCCAGCGGGGCGTCAAAGTACTCCCCCCAATGCCCGGCCGTGTGACCGAAATACTCGTCGAACCCTCGACCCCTCGGGTGATACGGCCACTGGCTGCCGTTGTGCCACTTGCCAAATGCGCCGGTCGCATACCCGGCAGCGCAAAACGCCTCGGCGATGGTCCGCTCATCCAGATCGAGTCGTTCCTGTCCGGTCGACACGCCGCAGACGCCGCCGCGAGGATAATAGCGTCCCGTGAGGAACTCGGCCCGCGTCGGCGCGCAGACGGGACAGACGAAGAACCGATCGAGCGTCACGCCCTGCTGGGCCAGCGAGTCGATATGCGGCGTGCGGACCTGCGTGTTGCCGGTCTGGCCATAGTCGCCCCAACCAGCATCGTCCGCCAGAAACACCACCACGTTAGGACGCTCGGCTTCCGCAGCGCAGAGGGTTGCCGTCCACGGAAACAGGAGCATCACCGGCACGGGCAGCCGCATGATCATATTCAACTCGCTTCGGATTGTCTTCCGCTTCATTCTGGGCCTCCGTATTCAATTCAGGGGCGGCAGGCTGCACCTGCCCTACGTCACCCGTCGTTGACGACTCACTATTCTCCCTGACCGCTCGGCTCGTTCCCCGAGATGATCGCCCGGTCACCGATCTGGTTATTGATCGCCACGCCCTGGACGCCATTGTTCCCAGTCACGATGGCGTGCCTGAGCCCCTTGCCGAGCAGGATCGACGGTTCCGGCGTAGCGAAACTGCACCCCTGTACCTGGAGCTTGCCGCCGTCCGCCTTGGCTCCGAACTCCGCCACATCCAGGTGGTCCTTGGAGATGGCGG
>DAISIS010000091.1:0-14504 GCA_036821925.1 Pirellulaceae bacterium | reverse complement strand
ATAGAGCGTGATGGTCTGGCGGATGTTGTCGATCACAACCTGGCAGGGATTGCAGCCCGCCAGATGCTCGGCGAACTCGGTACAGATCTCCGGATCGACCTCGCCGTCGACGTAACTATTGAGCGCTTTGAGGAGTTCATCGCAGTTCATACGTCCACCGTTCTACGTCCTCAATTATAGACGGGCCACACGCCGTTCGGTTACAGCATGGGTGACCGGTTTTTCGGCTGTCGGCTGTCGGGCGTGCCAGGCCGACCAGTGGCCGGTGCCATATCCGCGGTCGGCGGTCAATGGTCTCCCGGTTCCAGTCGTTGCGTTTCGTCGCCCAGGGTGTGGGTGAGCCGTTCGCGGAGCTGCAGCCGCGCCCGCAGAAGGCGGACTTTGACATTGTTCTCACTGATCCCCAGGATTTCGGCCGTTTCCCGCGTCGAGAACTGCTCGATGTCCCGCAGGGTGAACACGGTACGGTATTTCTCGTCCAGTTCGTCCAAGGCTTCCTCCAGCAGCTGGCGGACTTCCGCCCGCCCCACCAGATCGGCGGGGTCGTCACGCCAGTGGGCGATGAACTGCGGGCGGGACAGGGAGCTGCTGTCGTCGCTGCCCGCCGCTGCTCCTTCGTTCCAGAGTGTCTGGATGGGCCGGCGGCGGCGGATGGCGGTCAAGGCCAGGTTCGTCGCGATGCGCAGCACCCAGGTTGCCACGCTGGATTCCTCGCGGAACTGCTCCAGGTTCTCGATCACCTTGACGAACGTCTGCTGGGTCACGTCTTCGGCGTCGTGGCGGTGCCGCAGCAGACGCATGGCCAGCGCAAAGACGCGCGGTTCCAGTCGCTCCAGAAGTGACTCGAAGGCATCCCACTGTCCGCGGCGTGCCAGCCGCAGCAGTTCCAGGTCGCGTTGCGGTTCAGAAGAGTCGTCCGTCAACTCACTCGGCTCCCTCATTCGCCTCTCCGAGGATACAGTTCTCAGAGGATACCATGTGTGGCGGTCGGCTCCAGTACCTGACCGGCGATTTGGCCGGCACGGGTCAGGCCCGGGGCCTGGCGCCGGTGTCCGCCGCACCGCACCGCACGGGACCCGGCCTTCCCCTCGAGCCAAATCCCAGTACGGTGTAAGAGCGTGTGGGAGGGCATCGATCTCGCCAGACAACCGCATTGCCTGTTCGCAGAGGGGCGCCGTGGACCTGTATCTTATTCGTCATGCTCAGTCGCTCAACAACGCTCAGCCACCGGAACTGCGTGTGCCGGATCCCTCGCTGACCGAGCTGGGGCACGAACAGGCGCGACGTATCGCCCAGCACGTAGCGGGGCTCGGGCTGGCGCGACTGATCACCAGCCCCTTCCGCCGCGCGCTTGAGACGACGGAACACATTCGGCTGGCCACCGGGCTCGTGCCGGAAGTCCGCATCCCGCTGCACGAAACGGGCGGTTGTGTCAGCGGCATCGAGCCCGTGTCGATGATCGGGTGTCCCGGCATGACGCACAGCGAGATCCGGGACGAATTCCCCGGCTATCAACTCGACGCCGACATCGACGGGCAAGGGTGGTGGAGAAGTCAGCCGTACGAGACGCCGCAGCAGGTGCGGCAGCGCGCTGCGCGCCTGCTTGCTCACACGCGCACGGAATTTGGCCACACCGGTGCACGGGTGGCCTTCGTAACCCATGGGGACTTCGGGCTGCTGTTTCTCAGCTGCTTCCACCCGCTGCCACTTGTGCTGTTCTACAACGCGTCGGTGACCCACGTGCGAATCACACCCGATTCGGCACAGCTGGTCGACTACAACGCGGTGCCCCATCTGCCGGAACAGATGTTGTCGTGGTGAGTGTTTCTGTTGCGTAGTCGAAGCACAGTCACCCAAAAGAAACAGACTCCCCGCAGCCGGCATGCTTTGCCCATTCCGCCAACTCGCCTCCGGGTGCGAGATTCCAGCCTTCGCGTGGTGCGTGTTTTGCGGTAAACTATGGGCGACTTCATTCTCTCCCTAGGGAAGGGCTGTTTCTTGACTCAACGCACTTTCTTCGGTCGCCTGGCGTGGCCGGTGTTGCTGCTGGTCGGCCTGGCGACGCCGTTTATCGTCTACTCCGCGTATCGCACGGTTCGCAGCAATTCGAATCGCGTGCAGGACTGGCTCCCCAAGAGCTTTGTGGAGACGGGGGATCTCGCGTACTTCCGCGAGCACTTTCTGGGCGATCAATTCGTGTTGATCAGCTGGGAAGGCTGCAAGTTGGGGGGGGATCCCGCGGATCCCGACTCGGAACCCGACGATCCACGCATCGAGAAGCTGGTGCACGCCCTGGTCCCGCCGGACGATACACCGGTGCGCGATCCCAAGCTGCGGTATTTCAAGGCGGTTACCACGGGCCGTCACCTGCTTAATCAGCTCACTGGTCCGCCCTCGGACATGCCCTATGCGGAGGCGCTCAAGCGGCTGCAAGGGTTGGTCATCGGCCCCGACGGGCGGCAGACCTGTGTGATGGTTTCGCTTACAGACGATGCCTCCAGCCACTTCCGCGAGCTGATTGGCCGGGGCGAGACGCGCCTGCGGCGCTCGAAGCACAAGCCGGGTCTGTTGTTCGATATCCTGGCCGAATGCGGGGTGGAGAAGAACGCCGTGCATTTGGGCGGCCCACCGGTGGACAACGTGGCGATTGACGAGGAAGGAGAGCGGACGCTGGTGCGGCTGGCCTTCCTCTCCGGCGGTTTCGGTCTGTTGCTGGCGTGGTGGTCGTTGCGCAGTGTGAAACTGACGCTGATCGTCTTTGGCTGCGGCTTGCTCAGCGGGGCGCTGGGTCTGGCAGCTGTCTGGTGGACGGGCCAGTCGGCCGATGCGGTGCTGATGTCCATGCCGTCGCTGGTGTACGTGCTGTCGATCTCCGGAGCGGTGCATCTGATCAACTATTACCGCGAGGAGGTGGATCATCGCGGCGTGGTCGGAGCGCCGGAACGTGCGCTGGCGCACGGGTGGAAGCCCACGACACTGTGTTCCGTCACCAACGCGATCGGCCTGGTCTGTCTGTGTGCCAGCGAACTGACGCCGATCCGCAAGTTCGGCGCGTATTCCGCGCTGGGCATGATCATGGTGCTCGCGGTGCTGTTCATCTACCTGCCGGCTGCACTGCAGATCTGGCCGTTGAAGCGGAAAGAGCCGGCGGCGGACGAGTCGGCAACGCAGTCGGCGCCGAGTTGCGCCAGCGAGGAGCAGCGGCCGACCGAAGGGGTGCTGGACCGGTTCTGGCAGCGCTTCGGTCACTACGTCATTCAGCATAACGGGATGGTCAGTGTCGTCAGTATGGTCGTGATCGCGGTGCTCGCGGCCGGCATCTTCAAGGTCCGCACCTCGATCGATCTGATGGAGCTGTTTGACAGCAAAGCGCGGATTCTGACTGATTATCGCTGGCTGGAGGACAACGTGGGGCGTCTGGTTCCGATGGAGATTGTGATCAAGTTCCGCGAGGAATCCCGCTTGCGCGAGAATCGCCAGCGCCCGGACGATCACCGCTACACGCTCGTCGATCGGGCGGCGATTGTCGCGCAGGTCCAGTCGGTGCTTGAGGAGCGGTTTGGCGAGCGCGGCGAGAACATCATCGGGCCCTCCTTGTCCGCCGTGACCTTCCTGCCGGCCGAGGCCCACGGTCAGGGACGCGGCATTGGAGGCACTGCCACCCGGGCCGTCGCCAATACCCGGCTGGCGAAGAGCTACGAGGACCTGATTGCCTCGGGCTACCTGCGCGTCGATCCGAACGACAATTCGGAACTCTGGCGCGTCAGCCTGCGCGTGGCCGCGTTCCAGGATGTTGACTACGGCCGCTTCGCCGACGAAGTGCGGCGCCTAGTGGAGCCCCTCACGCACCAGTACAGCAATCCCTGGCCGAAGGGGGACACCCCGATGGTGTCCGCCATCTTCACCGGTGTGGTTCCGATCGTCTACAAAGCGCAGCGGGCGCTCTTGACCAGTCTGGTGGACAGCACGAGTTGGTCGTTCCTCACAATCACGCCGCTGCTGATGCTTGTCTGCCGCGGGCTGACTGCCGGGCTGGTCGCCATGCTGCCGAACGTGCTGCCCATTCTGGTCGTGTTCGGCGGCATGGGCTGGATGGACTATCCGGTCTCGATCGGTTCCATGATGGCTGCCAGCATCGCGCTGGGCGTAGCCGTGGACGACACCATCCACTACCTCACCTGGTTCCGGGAAGACCTGATCAAAGGCAGCACGCGCAAGGTCGCCATCCTGGCCGCCTACCGGCGATGCGGCACACCCACGCTGCAGGCTGCGCTGATCAATGGCCTGGGCCTGTCGGTATTTGCCGTGAGCACGTTCACGCCCACGCGCGAGTTCGGCCTGCTGATGCTCACGATCATGCTGGCCGGAGGCATCGCCGAGCTGATTATGACCCCGGCGCTGCTGGCCGGCCCGCTCGGACTGGTGTTCCGGCCGAAGGAGATGCGTCTCGTGCAGTTGCTGCAGAATTGGCGCAACCTGCCGCAGATGCTGGCCCGCAAGACAGCCCAAGTTGGCGATATGTAGGGTGTCCCCCTCACGAGGATGAGCCCGGCACACCCCCAGGCTCGGGCCGCAGGTGCTCGTACAGATACTCCCATTGCAGGGCTTCCGAGCCGCTGCCGAGCCCATGTCTGCTGCGCGGGAACACCATCAGGTCCAGGCGCAGATTCTCCCGCTGGAACGCATCGACCAGCTGCCACGTGTTGGCCGGATG
Organism: Pirellulaceae bacterium; assembly: GCA_036821925.1. Classification (GTDB taxonomy): domain Bacteria; phylum Planctomycetota; class Planctomycetia; order Pirellulales; family Pirellulaceae; genus JAAYDI01. Next base: position 9,790 of record DAISIS010000091.1, on the reverse strand, counting down.
CACGTTGTCATCCAGCAGACCGTGCATGACCAGCAGGTGGCCCTGGAAGGAGTTGCGGACATAGGTCAGGCAGGACCCCTCGCGGTATCCGTCCGGGTTTTCCTGCGGTGTGCGCATGTAGCGTTCCGTGTAGATGGTGTCGTAGTTCCGCCAGTCGGTAACGGGGGACCCGGCCACAGCGACCTGGAACACGTCAGGGAACCGGAGGACCGCCATGACCGACATGTAGCCGCCGTAGGAATGCCCGCAGATGCCTACGCGTGTGGCATCGACGTAGGGCCGCTGGGCCAGGAAGCGGACTCCATCCACCTGATCCTGAATGTCGACAGTGCCCAGTTTCATGTAGGTTGCTGTCTCAAATGCCTTGCCGCGGTCGGTGGTGCCGCGATTGGCGATCGTCGCAATCAGGAACCCGTACTCGCAGCAGGGATCGGCCGGTTCGTAGCGATTGGATATGCCCCGCGAGTTCGGCCCGCCGTAGACCCGGATCACCAGGGGGTATTTCCGCTGCGGGTCGAAGTGCGCTGGCTTGTGCAGGATTCCCTGCAGATCGGTCGTGCCGTCGTCAGCCTTGAAGGTGAACAACTCCGGCGGCACCAGCCCCAGTTCTTGGCTCTTCGCCGTATCGCTGGTCGCCAACACCGCGACCTGCTCGCCGCGATCCGTGAACAACGCTGTTGTGGGCGGCACATCCGCGGCTTCATACGTGCACACGAACCACTTGTGATTCGGTGCAATGTGAAATGCCGAGTGGTGCCAGGGTCCGCTGGTGAGCCGCTCTGGTTCCGACCCATCCAGCCGGACGCGGTGCAGCTGCGCGTTGAGCGGGTTGTCGCTGCTGTAGGCCGAGTAGTACAGCCACCCGGCCTCTTCATCCACACGCACCAACGAACCGACCGGGTACGATGCCACGTCCGTCAGCCGGTTGATCAGTGAGCCGTTCAGGTGCCGGAGTTCGAAGTGCTTCCAGCCGGTACGTTCCGTCTCCCAGATGAATCGCTCGCCATCCCGCAAGAACTGCATGAGCGGCTTGTTGTTCTGCCAGGTGGGCTGCGTCTCGGCGACGACCAGCCGAGGCGGGCCGCCGGCGACGCCGGCCGCCATGACCTCCAGCGTGTCCTGCCGGCGATTCGTGCGGCTGAACAGCAGTTCTTTCCCGTCCGGCGTAAACTGCACGTCGTACACGTATTGCTGCCGGTCCCCGCCAACATCGACGCGCAGCGTCTGACGGCTGTCCAGTTCGTAGATCAGCAGGCCGACGTAAGGATTGGGCATGCCAGCTTTCGGATACCGTTCCACCTGCAGCGCCGTGTAGGTCTCGACATTGTCGGTGGTCAGATAGTAGTCCTGCATATGCCGTTCGTCGATCTCATAGAACGCCAGCCGGCGGCTGTCCGGCGACCACCACATGGCGGAGCTCTGGAACAGCTCCTCGCCGTACACCCAGCAGGCGGTACCGTACCGGAAGAACTGGCTGCCCTCGGTCGTGACCGGAATTGTCCCGGGCGTTCCTGCTTTGTTGCCGTCGGCGTCGGGTGCCGGACCGTTCGCAGCGGTCTGTTGTGCCGCGGCCGCGTTATCCCCCTCCGCATCGTGCGATTCCGTCGCCGGTTCGACGACGACGTTGTGGTCACGATGGCAGGCGATCCATTGGCTGTCCGGTGAACGCACCCACGCGCTCTGTTGGGCGCGGCCGACGCGTTGGCTGGCAGCACGGGGAGGATGCGGCCCGCTGCCCGGCTGCTCCGGGAGCTGCGGGTCCTCAGACTGATCCCGCCTGGCGATGGAGAAATCGGTCAGGCTGACTTGCAGCAGCGTGCCCTGCCGGCGAAAGGCGAGCGTCGCCCCGTCGTCCGACCAGGTTACCTGCTGCACCCGTCCGTCGGTCCCCAACTCCTGCACCGCCTGCCGCACCCGCTCGACGTTCGCGTGACCCGGCAACTGCGCCAACCGCTCCTGCGCTGCAACTGTCGCGGTGGCCCACAATGTCCCACACACGACGAAACACGTGAGATGAGGGCCGCTCATCCACAAACTCCCGCACATGACAGATGAATTGGTGACCGGTGGCTGCTGAAGCATCGCCGCTGATGCGTTATCATAGTATACGTTCGGTTGACGCCATACACCGCTGCATCGCGCAGTGTGTCCCGCCACCTTGTCCCACCAGCCGGGGATTCTGACAGATGTACAACGAACGCTGCTGCACCCGTACTGTGTGTCGCCTCCTGCCGTTCGCCGCCTGCCTTGCGTTTGGGGCCCTGCCGGGCCGACTGAGCGCCGCGCCCCCGGCGACGCAGGAACGGCAGGACGGCACGGCCGCCACCGTGGCTGTGAACGAGCATCCGCCAACCTATCGCAACCCGATCATTCCACACATCGGCCCCGCTGATCCGTGCGTCATCCGCTGCGGCGACACGTACTACCTGTACCCGACCTGGGACGGCCGGGGCTACGACGTCTTCGTCTCTTCAGATCTGATCCACTGGGAGCAGAAGCCGAAGTGTTTTGAAGACGCCCGCGGGGGAGCCTGGGCGCCCGATGTCTTCCATCATCAGCACGGCGACGGCAAGTTCTACCTCTACTTCACGGTCGACAACCCGGCGGGCGGCAAGCTGATCGGCGTGGCCGTGGCGGACGGACCGCTCGGCCCGTTTCAGGACCCGCAGACGCTGGACACAGACGCCATCGACGCGCATCTGTTCCGCGATGACGATGGATCGCTCTATCTCTACTACGTCAAGATGCAGGGGGGCTTCCACATCGTGGTTCAGCCGATGAGCGACCCACGCACCCGCGCCGCGGCGCCGGTCAAGGTGATCGAGCCCACGGAACCGTGGGAACGCCGTCGCGGTGCGATTACCGAAGGGCCCTGGATGCTCAAACGCCAGGGCGTCTATTACCTGATGTACTCCGGCAGCGGCGCCAATGGGCCCGAGTACGCCATCGGCTATGCCACGTCCGACTCGCCCTTGGGGCCGTTCACGAAGTACGCCGGGAATCCGATTGTGCAGCAGGGAGACGGCGTGTTCGGGCCCGGCCATCACTGCGTTGTGGAAGGACCGGACGGCGGGCTGTGGATGGTCTACCATCAACAGGAAGGCACGCGCGTCGGCTGGCGGCGGTTTGTGGCGCTCGACCCACTCTGGTTTGACGCGGCCGGAGTCCTGCACGCGAAGGTCACACGCGGCACCGATCAACCCTTGTCGCACGAGCCGTTATGAGCTGTTACGATAGCCTGACACGCCGCTGCTTCGAGTTCCGGCGTTGTGAGTTTGTCCGGTCCGCACCCTGGGAGATTGACGAGCATGAACACGATACAGGTGATGGCTGGTGCCTTGATCACACTGACACTGGTGGCCACTGCGGGGGCCGGCAAGGACTGGCGCCCCGCCAAGGGGCCGCTCTCTACTCAGTGGACCGATCAGGTCACGCCGGACAATGCCTGGCGCGAGTACCCGCGCCCACAGCTAACCCGGCCTGAGTGGGTCAATCTCAACGGGCTCTGGCAGTATGCGATCGTCGACAAGGACAGCGACCAGCCGCAGACGTGGGCAGGAGACATTCTCGTCCCGTTCGCAGTCGAATCGGCGCTGAGCGGTGTGCGGAAGGCGGTCAGTCCTGCGCAGCGCCTGTGGTACCGCCGTGCGTTCGAATCTCCCGAGTTAGCGGGGGGCCAGCGATTGTTGCTCCACTTCGGTGCGGTCGACTGGCAGTGCACGGTGTGGGTCAATGGCCAGCAGGTTGGCCAGCATACCGGCGGCTATGACCCGTTCTCCATCGACATCACGGCTGCTGTGCAGACGGGAGGCAACGAGTTGGTCGTGGCCGTGTGGGACCCGACCGATACCGGCTACCAGCCGAAGGGGAAGCAGGTGCTCAAGCCGGAGGGCATCATGTACACGGCGGTCACCGGGATCTGGCAGACGGTGTGGCTGGAGACCGTGCCGCGGGACTACATCGAATCGCTGGTCATCGTGCCGAACGTCGATCGCGAGTCGGTTACGGTCACGGTCCGCGCCACACCCGGCATGCAGGTGGCGCTGACGGCGCTCGACAGTGGCACCGAGTGCGGCACGGCCAGCGGGGTGACCGGAGAGCCGATCGAGCTGCAGATACCGGGGGCCCGGTTGTGGTCCCCCGCCACGCCGCACCTGTACGATCTGCAGGTCAGACTGGTGGCAGATGCCCAGGTCCTGGACGCGGTGGGGAGCTATTTCGGCATGCGGAAGATCGAAGTCCGCCAAGATGCGGAAGGGGTCAACCGCCTGATGCTCAATGACGAGCCGCTGTTTCAATACGGACCGCTCGACCAGGGCTGGTGGCCCGACGGTCTCTACACGCCGCCGACGGATGCCGCGATCCAGCACGACATTGCCATGACCAAGGAATTCGGCATGAACATGGCGCGCAAGCACGTGAAGTACGAGTGCGCCCGCTGGTACTACTGGTGTGATCGGTTGGGGCTGCTGGTCTGGCAGGACATGCCGTCGGGCGAAGCACAGCGGACGGCGGAGTCGAAGGCCAACTACCGGCGGGAACTGCAGGCCATGATCGACGCGCTGCACAACTTCCCCTGCATTGTGATGTGGATCCCGTTCAATGAGGGCTGGGGACAACATGATACGCCTGACGTCGTGCGGTGGATCGAACAGTACGATCCCACGCGTCCGGTGAACGAGTCCAGCGGCTGGACGGACGAGGGGAGTGGCACCGTCTCGGACATGCACAACTATCCCGGGCCGGGGATGCGGCCGGTCGAGGACCAGCGCGTGGTGGTGCTCGGCGAATTCGGTGGTCTGGGTATGCCCGTGCCGGGGCACACGTGGCAGGCGGAGAAGAACTGGGGCTACGTCTCGTTCAAGACGCCCGAACAGCTGACAGACGCCTATGTCGACCTGCTGACCCGCATGCGACCGCTGATCGGGCAGGGGCTGTCCGCCGCTGTCTACACGCAGACGACTGATGTGGAAATCGAAGTGAACGGCCTGATGACGTATGACCGGGCGGTCAACAAGATAGACGTGAGCCGTGCGGCGGAAGCTGCCCGGCGACTGTACCTGCCGCCACCGAAAGTCCAGCTGCTCGCACCCACCTCGGAACGCGACCGGCAGGTGTGGCGGTACACCGTGCAGCCGCCGGCCGGTGACTGGCAGCAGAGCGAGTTCGCGGACGACGCCTGGACAACGGGCCCGGGTGGGTTCGGTACGGAGGGGACCCCCGGCGCGATCATCGGCACAAAGTGGGACACGCCCGACATCTGGCTGCGCCGCACCTTCCAGGTGGATTCACTCCCGGCCGACGGGCAGGTCAGCCTGGCGATCCACCACGATGAAGATGCGGAGGTGTACATCAACGGGCAACTTGTCGCAACGCTCCAGGGCTACAAGACCGGCTACGCCGCCCTGCCGCTTGGTCCCGACGCCGCCCGGGCGCTGCGGGTCGGGGAGAACACCCTCGCGATTCACTGCCGCCAGACCGCTGGCGGCCAGTACATCGACGCGGGTCTGTCGCTGCTTGTGGAAGTGTCCGAGTAGGTGAGCGGTGTGCCGCGTGGTGCACGTGCGCAGCGTGCACACCGGCGCATCACGGTGTTCCGTTTTCGATTCAGGCGGCTGCCACCATAAGGATCCGGCCATGCTCCAGTTCCGCGCGCTGTGGGGGTTGATGTTGCTCCCGTGTCTGTTTTCCACCGCGCTGGGCGGCGCGCCGCCGTGGGGGGAGGACTTCGAGGCCGAGGGGCGCCCTGCACGTTGGTCCTTTTCGCCCGGGGGGGAGTTCCCCGGGGCGGCCGGCAGTTTCACGCGTGTGGCGGAGGCCGCTCATGACGGGCAGTTCGGCGGTCGACTGGAATTCGACTTCCGCGGCGGCGGTAACTACGTGGCAGCCGTCATGCAACTGGCGGAGGCCCCTGCGCTGGCCGCGGTCCAGTTGTGGCTGCACGCCCCGCAGGGGCACGGCCTCACTCTGCGGTACACCGACCAGACCGGCCAGACGCTGCAGAAACCCTTCTGGGCGCCGGGGGGCCGCTGGGTGGAAGTCGTCGTGTCGTTGGATGATTGGGCCGGCCATTGGGGCGGAGCGGACGACGGGCAAGTGCACGGCCCGCCGCAGTCGATTGCCCTTCTGATCGACCGGGGAACGGAGGAGTCCGGCGCGCTGCTGCTGGACGACATCCGCTTCGTCGCCGGCGATCCGGCGCAGGGTGCGCCGCGAGTCGTGACCGAGTATCAGGTGTTCGGTTTTGATGCGGATGAGCGGTGGCGGGTGCAGGCTGCGGGAGACGCCGGCGCGTCGTCGCTGCACGGCACCCGCTGGTCTCTCGACTTCTCGCAGGGGGCGTCCTCGATCGGGATCGCGCCGCGCGAAGTGTCGCTGCTGGGCGATCCACAGGAAATCCGGATCCGCGTGCGCGGCGATGCGACCGGCCATCCCGTGCGTCTGGCCATTGCGACCCATTTCATGACCTTTGAGAAGACGATCGGCGAGTTTGCGGGCGACGGCGTGCACGAGATCGTCGTGGCGGCGCCACCGGCCGCAGGGTGGCAGTGGCATGGGGGAGAAAACGACGGGAAGCGGCATGGACCGCTGCGCATCCGAGGCCTGCACCTCGACGCCAATGGGCATGCCGACGCTCCGCAGCTCGAGTTGCTCGGCGTGTACGTCACGACCTCCTGCGCCCCGAATCGCTGCTGCGTCATGACCGCACGCTGCGAGAATTCTGGCGGACAGCCGTCGTTTGTGGCCACCGTGCGGAGTCTGGCGGCCGACGAAATTGCCGGGAAGCTGACGCACACCATCCGCGACTGGGCGGGCAATGTGGTGGCGTCCGGCACTGCGCCGCTGGTGATCCCCGCCGCCGGCGTGCAGCAGGCCGTCGTTCCCTGTTCCACGTTGGACACACCGTTCCTGGAAGCCGAGTTCGTCCTGGACGCGCCCGGCCAGCTGGTGCCCGCCGCTGAGGCGTACCGCACCGCCGCCCCCGCTCCGGTCACCGACACGGAGCTTCAACCGGAGTCTCCGTTCGGCATGGGGCTGTACCTGTATCGCTACGGGGCTGATCCCGCATCGCTGGCGGCCATGGATCGCGCGGCGGAGTTGGGCGCAGCGGCGGGGGTCAAGTGGAGTCGCGAGGAGATCAGCTGGGCACGCGTCGAAATTGCGCCGGGCCAGTACGACTGGTCGTTCTACGATCAGGTGGTGGCCACCGCCCGGAAGCATGGCATCAGCGTCTATGGCCTGCTGGCATACTGGTCGCCTTGGACCACACCGTACACACCCGCAGGAATCGCCGATTACTGCCGCTTTGCCCAGGCTGCCGCCGCGCACTTCCGCGACGACATCCAATACTGGGAGGTGTACAACGAACCGAACATCTTCTTCTGGCAGGGCCCGCGCGACATGTACGCGGAGTTGCTGACGAATGCCTACGCCGCTATCCGCGAGGCCAACCCCGCGGCCCGCGTGCTCGGCTGTTCCACCGCCGGTATCGATCTGCCGTTTATTCGACGCACCATCGAACTCGGTGCGCCGTTCGATATCCTGACCATTCATCCCTACCGCGCCCAGCTGGCCGATCGCCGCTTCATCGCTGACCTGCAAGAGGCGGCCGAGACGGCCAAGACCCGCGACGGGACAGTGCGCCCGGTCTGGATCACCGAGATGTGGTGGGCGCCGCATGTGCCCCACAACAGTTCCACGGACGGGTTCCAGGTAACGACACAGCGCGATCAGGCCTGCAAACTCGCACGCGCGCATATCGATAGCATCGCTTCCGGGGTCACCTCGAACATCTCCTGGTACGACTTCCGTAACGACGGCGACGACCCGTTCAACTTCGAATACAACCTCGGCATTGTCACGCAGCAGTTCGAGTTGAAGCCTGCCTATCGGGCCTTTGCCACCGTCACGCGACTGCTGGCCGGCTGCCGCATCGAACGGGAACTCGACCTGGGCGACTCGACCATCGGCTTCTACTTTGCGCGCCAAGGTGGCGGTTCCGACGTGATTGCCCTGTGGGATGTCCGCGGCCGCCGCACGGTTGACGTGCCGATGGCAGCGCCGCGGGCTACGCTGGTCAATCTGATGGGCGAGACGTCGGCACTCGCCGTCGACCGCGGGACGGTCCGAGTGCCCGTGGAACGCGATTGTCCCGTGTTCGTGATCGCCGAGCGTGCGGGTCCAGTGGACACGGCAACTGGCGGAGATGCCGGCGATTGGTGCCCGTTGTTCGACGGCCGCACGCTCGAGGGCTGGCGCGCGGCGGAACACCCGGACACCTGGCGCGTCGAGCAGGGGCTGCTGGTGGCGGCGGGACCGCGCAGCCATCTGTTCTACGCCGGGCCAGTCGGCGATGATGACTTCCGGAACTTCGAGCTCGAGGCGGAAGTCCGAACCGACGACCGCGCTGACTCCGGGATCTATTTCCACACCGAATACCAGGAGACCGGGTGGCCCACCAAGGGGTATGAAGTGCAGATCCGCAACAGCGGGGCGCAGGCCGACGCGCCGCGCACACGGCAGCAGACCGGCAGCCTGTCTGGTGTCCGCAATATCTGGAAGTCCTGCGTTGCCGACGGCCAGTGGTGTCGGCTCCGCGTCCGTGTGGTCGGCGACCGGATTCAGATCTGGGTCAACGATTTCCTGACCGTCGACTATCTGCAGCCGGAAAACCCGCCCCGCGGTGAAGGGGACGCCGGCAAACGGCTCTCGCGTGGAACCATCGCCCTGCAAGGGCACGGCCCCGCCGGTCAGGTCGCCTTCCGGTCGATCAGGATCCGCCCGCTCCCCCCCGACGCTGACCCGCACCTGCAGGATCGTGCCTCCGACGCCGGGTACGGGGTCGACCCCCTGATCATGGATCAGCTCGCCGCGCACTCCATTCCGCTGATCGATTATCACATCCATTTGCGCGGCGGGCTGACCGCTGCCGCAGCACTCGACCGCCAGGCGGTCACCGGAATCTGTTCCGGCGTATTGGACAACATCGGCCGCGGCTGGACGATCGAGACAGATGATCAGCTGCGTGCGTTCCTGGACCGCGTCGCCGGCATGCCGATGTATGTTGGCCTGCAGGTCAACGACCGCGACTGGATGCACCGTCACTCACCGGAGCTCATCCAACGGCTGGACTACGTGCTGGCCGACACCATGATCATGCCCATGCCCGACGATGACGGCCCGCCGGTGAAACTCTGGCTGGCGGACCAGTACACGATCGATGATGCCGAGGCCTGGATGGAACGCTACATGCGGCACAACCTGCGCGTGTTGTCGGAGCCCATCACGATCCTGGCCAATCCGACCTACCTGCCACCCGCGGTCGAGAAGCTATACGATCAGCTGTGGACAGACCAGCGGATGCGGCAGGTGATCGAGGCCGCCGTGGCCAATCACGTGGCACTCGAAATCAATGCGTCCAGCCCCTGGCCCCACGAACGGTTCATCCGGCTCGCCAAGAGCATGGGGGCAAAATTCACCTTCGGGACCAACAACACCGATGCGAAACCGCTCAGTGTGTCGCGGTGCATCGACGTGATCTCGCGCCTCGGCCTGACTGCCGACGACCTGGTTATCCAGTAACTCCCGAGCGCCGGCCGGGAACGGAACGGAAACGGTCGCCCCGACTCCACGACCGCCGCGAAGCACGACAACGACAACGACCACGGCCAAATGGACTGGCACACCACGCGGAGCGCGGCGGTGGAGGGGGTGGAGCTCACTTCAGCTCGCGGATTCGAATGTTGCGGTACCAGGCCTCGCTCGGTGGTCCGCCGTGGATCTGGAGTCC
>DAISIS010000090.1:8527-14516 GCA_036821925.1 Pirellulaceae bacterium | reverse complement strand
CGAGCGGCTGCACGCGGAGCTGGATGCGCGCGACATCCGGTTCCGGCCGCACTACTGGCTCTCCGACGACTGGTTTTCGCCCGAGGGGGTGCCGGGCGTTGCCATACCGTTCTACCTGGCCCACCCGCGTCTGGCCCGGCTCGAACGCAGCCAGATGCTGGAGGTCGAAGGGGGCACGCGCGAGTGGTGCCTGCGGATCCTGCGGCATGAGGCGGGGCACGCGATCGACACCGCCTATGGCCTGCACCGGCTGCGGCGGTGGCAGGCGGTGTTCGGCAAGTCCTCGCTCCCCTATCCGGACGAATACACGCCGCGGCCGTACAGCAAGAGCTACGTGCGGCACCTGGAAAACTGGTATGCGCAGAGTCATCCGGACGAGGACTTTGCGGAGACGTTCGCGGTCTGGCTCAAACCACGATCGAACTGGCGGAGCCAGTACGAAGGGTGGCCCGCGCTCAAGAAGCTGGAATTCGTCGCCGGGCTGCTCGCCGAAGTGCGCGACCAGCGCCCGCGCGTGGTCTCGCGCGAGTGTGTCGAACCGGTCCACCGCATCCGCAAGACGTTGGGTACGCACTATGCCGAGAAACGGGCGCGGTACGGGTTGGACGCGAGCTTCTCGTTCGACCGCGAGCTGCGGCGTCTGTTCTCCGATGCGCCCGAATATGCCCGCCGCCCGCCGGCCTCGGCGTTCCTGCGCCGCCACCGCCAGGAGCTGTTGCGGGTGGTGGCCGAGTGGACGGGGCAGTACAAGTACACTATCGACCAGGTGCTCCGCGAGATGATCGCCCGCTGCAGCGAACTGGGGCTGCGCGTGCACCGTTCCGAAAGCGTGGCCCGGCGCGACGCGCAGGTGATGCTGACCGTCCAGACTATGAACTATCTCCATCGCGGGCACCACAAGATCGTGCTATGAGAAGACTACGCGTGATGGTTCTCATGGACGAGGAACTGATTCCGCCTGACAGCATCGAGGGGGTCAGCGATGAGGAGATGCTGGAGTGGAAGACAGAGTACGACGTCCTGGTCACGTTGCGTGATCTGAGCCATCATGCCGAACCGCTGGGTGTGAGTGACGATCTGGGCGTGATCCGGAAGTTCATCGAGGAATTCCGGCCCGACATCGCCTTCAATCTGCTGGAGGAGTTTCAGGGGGTCGCGGTGTACGACCAGCATGTGGTCAGCTACCTGGAACTGACGAAGCTCCCCTACACCGGCTGCAATCCCCGCGGGCTGATGCTGGCCCACGACAAGGCGCTCAGCAAACAGATCCTCTCCTACCACCGGATCCTGACACCGCGGTTCGCCGTGTTCGAACGCGGCCGGGCCGCCACGCTCCGCCGCCACTACACCTACCCGCTGCTGGTCAAGTCGGTGATCGAGGAGGCGTCGCTCGGCATCAGCCAGAAGTCCATCGTGCACAGTCCCGATCAGCTGAAAGCGCGGATCGAATACGTCCACGAAGAGCTCAAGACCGATGCGTTGGTCGAGGAGTTCATTGAGGGACGCGAGCTGTACGTGGGGGTGGTCGGCAATCGCCGGCTGCAGACCCTGCCAATCTGGGAGATGACCTTCAAGAACCTGCCGGACGACGTGGCCAACATCGCCACGCGGCGCGTCAAGTGGGACACGGCGTACCAGAAGAAGCTGGGCGTAGAAACCAACGCCGCCGAGGACATCTCCAAGCCAACGCAGGCCGCCATTTCACGTCTCTGCAAGCGGGTCTACCGAGCGCTGTCGCTGAGCGGCTACGCGCGGATGGATCTGCGCATGACTGCGGACGAGCGGGTGTATGTGCTCGAGGCCAACCCGAATCCGAACCTGTCGTACGGCGAGGACTTCGCCGAATCGGCTGAAGCGATGGGGCTGTCCTACGAACCACTGCTCCAGCGGATCCTGAACCTGGGGCTGGCCTACAAGCCGCAGTGGTATGGATGAGCCGCCGGTGGGCCGGCGACTCAGGTGGCCGCCGAATCGCGCGACCCGCTCGTCTCGTACTGCTCATACTGCGGCCGCGGGTCCCGCCAGTCCTCCCGGCGGAAATGGTCCAGATACGCGCCGTAGTCGTTGAACCACGTGCGTTTGAACAGGCGATAGATCCAGTTCTTCTCGGGCACTTCGTTGCCCGGATTGAACTGCGACGCGCGCGCCCGCATGCCCTTGAGTTCCTCGAACACCGTCTGCCGCGCCGTGCTGTCCCGCGCGCCGTGCCGGGCCGCCAGCTCCAGCAACAGCTCGGGGCGCTCCAGGAGGATGCACCCACGCGTGTACGTCGCCGCCGTCTCGCGGAAATCGCGCAGGAAGGCCGACTGCCCGAACACCTCCGGAAGCGGCCGCTCATCGTAGATCGAGTCCTTCGCGATCTGGATGACCGGACAGGGTTCGATGTCCCCCCACGGACTGATGTGATGTGTGAACCCGGTGGCCGCCGGGCACAACGCGTAGCCGTCACCGTCGTAGTAGGCGTCGATCAGGAGGATCGGCTTCTTGTCCCGCATTTCGACCACGAACCGCCGCGCCTGCTTCTGCTGCTGCGGCGTCAAACACAGCTCGGGAGCCGCCAGGGCGCCGACCGGGCGGTAGATGTGGAACCAGGTGTAGAACACCCCCATCTCGATGAGCCGGTCGAGCCAGGTTTCGGTCAGCAGGTCCAGGTTGGTCTGGCACAGGCTGGTGCACACGCCCGTCAGGAGATGCGCGTCCAGACAGTGCTGCAACCCCTGCATTGTGCGGCTGTACACCCCCTCCTTCCCCCGCCGCTCGTCGCTCACAATCTCGTTCCCCTCGATGCTGACCAGCGGAGTGATGTTGCCCAGCTGGCGCATGCGGCGGGCGACCTCAGGGGTGATGAAGTGCCCGTTGGTAAAGACCTGAAAATAGCAGCCGGGGTGCTCGGCCAGGATGTCGAGCAGCTGGGGGTGCATGAACGGTTCGCCCCCGACAATCCCGAAGAATGCATTCCCCATCGCCTGCGACTGGCGGATCAGCCGGTGCATGGCGTCCGCCTCGATCTTCGCCTGCTTGGCGGCCACGTCGACCCAACAGCCCTGGCAGCGCAGATTGCAGCTGTTGGTGATCGAAATGTAGATGAACGGCGGGTAGAACTCGCCGCGCTTCAGCCGCTGCCGGTGCCGGCGAATCGAGCGGATCCCTTTGTAGCCGGCCAGCCACGCCAGCTTCCACAGCAGGCGTTTGTCAGTTTCCAGCAGCATACGCTTGGCCAGGCGGAAATACACGCGTCGCTCCTCCACTACAGATCCATCTGATCGAGCTCGTCGATCAGTTCGTCGAGTATATCGTGTTCGCGTGGTTCGGGCACGGGCGGGGCGGCGGCCGACTCGTCGGACGACGCCCGGGCCACGGCGCGGCCGGACCGCCGCAGGTGCTCGTCCCGTTCGCGCGCCGCAACTTCCTGCTCGCCCGGCCGGCCGAACAGCTGGGACAGGTTGAGCTTCATCGCACCGGCGACGCCGGCACCGCCGGCGATCAGCGGCGTCTTGTGCCGAGGAAAGATGATGGCATTCTCGGGACAGACCCGGCTGCAGGCCGGACAGCCGCGGCGGCAGTTGTCCGGCTGCTCGACCAGGATCGTCTCCTGGTGATCCACGCCGAACACGCCGAACAGGCAGAAATCGATGCACTCCATGCAGTTCGTGCAGCGACTGTAGTCGATCACCGGATACCAGCGGCGGGCCGGCTTCGTCGCGGCGGGCACGTGGTGTGGGGAGTCTGCCGGCGGTGACGCTGCCGCCGGCCGATCGGCCAGCGCCCCCACGCGTTCCGCCGCGATCCGCCGCACCTCGTCCACAAACACACGCGGGTCCTCACTCGTCCGCAGGTCGAGGTGATAGATACGCCGATCGGGCGCTGGACGCCGGTCCAGAACACGTGACCGGTCGGCATCCGGCAGCTGCGGCTGCGTCCCGCGCTCCCGCACCTCACCCACGCCCGATTCGAGCGACGTCTCTGCCAATTGACCCCGGACGTGGTGGCGATCGAGTGTCCAGTGCGCGGCCCGCGGGTAGAGCCACGACAGCAGCACGAAGTCGCCCGGGAGTTCGCGCAGCGTCTGGAGCGCCGGGCTGCCCGGCGGCAGGTCGTACAGAGGCGGGATCAGCATCACAGCGCAGGTCGGGTCGGACGCCAGTCCCGCCGCAATGGTCTCCTCCAGATGCCGCCTGGCGGGACTGTGACTCTGCCCCTGGGACAGGACGATGGCCATACGTGCTGCCATGTGCTCCACTCGCAGATCTGCGCGCCACAGGCCGGAAGCCCGTCGCGCTGGTCAGCTCAACTGCCCTTTGATTGTGCGTTGTGTGACTTCCCACACCGACTCCAGGTATCGGACGTACTGCTCGGGAGACAGCAACCCGTCTCCGTCAACCTGCAGTTCGAACAGCCAGCCGCTGCCGTACGTGTCGGCGTTGATGCCGGACGGATCGTCGAGCAGGGCGGCGTTGAACTGGATCAGGTGCCCGGCGACCGGGCAGTAAAGTTCGCTCTCCGCCTTCTTGCTCTCCAGCGCGCCGATCGTCTGCCCTTGCTGCAGGAACACATCCTCCTCGACGCACCATTCCAGGAAATACACCTGCTGCAGCAGGCGGACGGCATAGGCCGTGAAGCCGAACCGGTGCGCGCTCCCGTGCGGCTGGGCCCACAGGTGATTCGTACAGTAGCTGCGGTCGACCGGAATTTGCGCTGCGTACGCGCCCATCAGGAATTCGAGGTCGCTCATGCCTGCCGCACTCCCACGTCACTGCGACTGACTGCCGAAACAGTAGACCACCCCCTCGTCGCTGGCAATCACCAGCCGCTGGGCCGCCACGGCCGGGGAACCTGTGAATCCGCCACCTGCCTCGAACTGCCACACTTCCTTCCCGGTCTGGAAGTCCAGCCCGTACAGGCGGCCGTCCGCTGCGGCTGCAAACACCCGGTCCTTCACGATCACCGGCGACGCATCGATCCGCTGCCGCGCGACGAACTCCCACACGAGCTTGCCATCCTGGCTGCCCAGGCAATAGACCTTCTTGGACCGCCCGCCAAAGACGACGCGATCCCCCGCCACGGCCGGCGCGCTGCGGATCGGCTGCTGACGTTCCGGGTCGGCAAACGTCCACACCGTCGCCGCCTGACGCCAGTCCACGCAGAAGAACTGATGGCCTTCGGTTCCGAAAAAGACCCGGTCGCCCGCGGCCGCCGGTGTCACGCCGGTCGGAGCCTGGATGTCGACCTTGCCCGCCGCCCGGCCGCTGGTCAAGTCCACGATGTGCAACGCACCATCACACCCGGCTACAAAGGCGCGGTCTTCCACCACCGTCGGCGTGCAGCGGATCTGGTTCTCGATCGAGTACTTCCAGACCAGCGTACCGCGCTCGGCGTGCACACAGTACAATGATCCGTCCTGAGAGCCGAACAGGACGTTGTCCCGGTAGAAGTTCGCTCCGCCACTGATCTCACCCTCCGCGGCGTACGTCCACGCTTCGTCGCCGGAGCCGACGTCCAGGCAGTGCAGCAGCCCGTCAATGTCGCCCAGGTACAGACGCTTGTCTCCGACAGCCGCCGCCGCTGTGAACCCGGTCTCCCACTTCTTCTTCCACCGCTCCTTCCCCGTGGCCAACTCCAACGCGTAGAGGCACCCGTCGAGATCCGCGATGTAGACCACTCCTGCCGCGATCACCGGCGTCGACTCGAACGCGCCATCCGGCACCCGGTATTCCCAGAGGAGATCCAGCGTGGCCGGCAGGTCGCCCTGCGCCGCGCCTGTCGACCGGGAGTCGCCGCGAAACACGGGCCACGTGTCCGCGCTGCCCGCTCCCGCTGTGTCCGCTCCCACACACCGCGCGGTACTGCACGTGAGCCCGACAAGGGCCGTGATAAGAACCAGCCGGCAACCGATCCGGCGACAGATCCGAGACCGTTGCATCGTCGCACCTCCTGGAGTGGATGGAGTGGTCACTGCACGATTCTACCAGAATGTGCGGCCGCAGATGCT
>DAISIS010000090.1:3052-8427 GCA_036821925.1 Pirellulaceae bacterium | reverse complement strand
TGCGTGCGGGCGGGAACGCTCGATCTCCCGGCTACCGCGGCACGTTGGGGGCGTAGCTCAGCTGCGACAGCACCTGGAGCACGCCGTTGAGATGGGCCAACCGGGGACCGAACCGGTCGACGAACTCGTTGAGCATGAACTCGCCATCCAGCAGGCACTCTTCGTGCGTCTCAATCTCCTCCGTGAGATTCTGGAGGAACTGAGTCTGCACGCGGCTGAGCGTTTCAGCCGCCGAGCGGCAGCAGCGGGCCAACTCCGGGTTGGCATCCTTCCACTGGCCCAACTCCTGCGCACGTTGTCGCTGGGCCGCACTCAGCTGATGATTCAGCTCCTTCAACAGCTGGTTCTGCTGCTCCTGGCCAACTACCAGTTGCCGCAAGAGGGCGACAATCAAATCGCCCGTGTCCATTTCACTCTCCAAGTGACCAGACGAGGCGTCTGCCGATACGTCAATGCGGAACATGGGCAGGTGCGATGGGTCAGGACTCATACAGATGTTTCCTCCAGGTCTGACAACTCAGTATAAACGATCCTGAGCCAATGTCGAGCGAACAGCGCGCTCAGTTGCCAGGGTGTCCATTCTTCCTGTTCTTACAGGCCGGACGCATCTCCCACTCACGATCATCGCTAAAGTCAACCGCGTCGAATGCCCGATGGAGACTCTAATTGGATCACGCGGCGTTGACGGACAACTACATGATTCGATCGGTCGGCCAAAAGTCATTGCCTGCTATCGGGTTCCTGACAGTCACGCGCGATGCGGACCAGGGGCTACTCGGCGGGTACCTGGTCCTCAATTCGCTGGGACGTCCGCTGGAGTTCCACTGCACGGCCCCCGTACGCGCCAACCGTGCGCAGGAAATCCTCTACGGACCGACGCTCGACCCCTACTTGTGTGGCGAACGCATCGGGCAGACGCTGCTCGAGAAATCCAAGGCAGCGCCCAAAATCGTGCTCACCGACTGCCCACCTGCCATGGCCGCCCGATTCGTGGTGGACACTCCCATGGCGCTCGTCCTCGACCCACCGGCGCCGACACCGGAAGCGGATGGCGCTGGCCCGCATTCCTCCCCACCTGCAGCCGGCGAAACGGCCATTGGCGGGGTGGTCCGCGTGGCGTCCGGCTCGGGGGGGGCTCCCTTGCAGGCGTTCCCACTGGGGAGTTACCGCGTCGCCGTGCTAGCTGAACGTCCTGAGGACGAGCCGTATCTGGTTGAGCAATGGGCTCACTTCGCCGGCCAGATCGAGATGGACGAGCCGTTCCACAGGATCCGCGAAGCGATCGACGAGGCGCGCGCCAGCAGTCACTGATGCCGTCACTGGACCACGATGCCGATGTGCGAGTCGCAAACGTCTGGCAAACTGTCTGCCGCGCCGCGGACTTCCGCGGCGGCACCGCTGCGCACCGTGACGGCCGATCTGTCGGTGCCCGTGACCTGCTTTGCCACCGGGTGGCTGACGGCCCTGCGGCGGGAAGCCCGGATTGACGTTGCCCGCATACCGCTTGAGCCGGCTCCCACCCGGGCACTCTCGGTGCAGATCACCCAGACGCCGGTGTCTGTGCGCAGCTACACGTTTCCAGAACTGCCGGCCACCTGCCCGCCGGCCAAGCCGGCTCGGCCGGTCGCCGCGGCCGGCGTGTCGGACGTGGCGAAGTCGCTGCCGGCCCGCACGCGATTCCAGCCTCCGCGCGACATCGTCAAGCTGCAGGATCGGTTGTACTACCTGCTCCAGCCGCCGCTCGAGTCGCTGGTGAACTCCGGCCAACTGACCTTTCCCAACCAGCCGTTTGCGTATCAGTACCAGGGGATCGCGTTCCTCTACCCGCGGTACGCGGCGATCCTGGCAGACGAAATGGGATTGGGCAAGACGATGCAGGCCATCACCGCGGCGCGGCTGCTGCTGCGCAGCGGTGAGATTCGGTCGGTCCTGCTGGTCTGCCCCAAGCCGCTCGTCACGAACTGGCAGCGCGAGTTCGCCCACTGGGCGCCGGAACTGCCCGTGAGTGTGATCGAGGGGGACCAGACGCGGCGGCGCTGGCAATGGCAGCAGGATCAGGTGCCGGTCAAGATCGCCAACTACGAATTGTTGCTGCGCGACGCGGACGTGCTGTGCGGCCGGCAACTGCAGTTTGACCTCGTTGTGCTCGACGAAGCGCAGCGGATCAAGAACCGATCCAGCACGACCAGCCAGGTGGCACGCTCCATCTCACGCACGCGTTCGTGGGCGCTGACCGGCACCCCCATCGAGAACAGCCCTGAAGACCTGGTGGCTATCTTCGACTTCCTGCTGCCCGGCCATCTCAACAGCAATATGCAGGCGCGACGCATCGGCCGCGCCGCACGCGATTACGTGCTCCGCCGCAGCAAAGATGCCGTCCTGACCGATCTGCCGCCCAAACTCTACCGCGATGCCGATCTGGAACTCACCTGCGAACAGGGAGAAGCGTATCGGGCTGCCGAAGAGCAGGGGATCGTGCGGCTGTCGCACCTCGGCGAAGCGCTGACCATCCAGCATGTGTTTGAACTCGTCCTGCGACTCAAACAGATCTGCAACTTCGATCCCATGACCGGCTCGAGCAGCAAACTGGAACGCCTGGAAGCGGATCTGGAAGAAGTCGCGGCCAGCGGTAAGAAAGCCATTGTGTTCAGCCAGTGGGTCCAGACAATCGAGATCATGAGTCAGCGCCTGGCCCGGTTCGGTCCGCTGGAATACCACGGCAAAATCCCCTCCCGCCGTCGCGATCAAACCATTGCTCAGTTCCGCGCGAAACCCAACCACCACGTCCTGCTGATGAGCTACGGCGCAGGCAGCGTCGGACTGAACCTGCAGTTCTGCAGCTACGTGTTCCTGTTCGACCGCTGGTGGAACCCGGCCGTCGAAGACCAGGCCATCAACCGGGCTCATCGCATCGGAGCCACGGGCCCCGTTACGGTCACCCGCATGCTCACGCGGGGCACCATCGAAGAGCGGATCCAGCAGGTGCTTGAAGAAAAACGTCAATTGGCCGCCGCCGTGTTCTCGGAAACCGGTGGGCCCGATAACCTGGGACTCACGCAAGAACAGATCTTCGGCCTCTTCAACCTGCCCGTCCCCGCACCCGCCAAACGAGTTGCGTAGGCCGCCGGACCGGCGACACAAGCCGGTCCCACGTTCAGCCCCTCTCCTGGTGCCTCACGATCGATAGACTCGATACCACCCATTGGCATCAGTTCGATTCCCCTTGGCATTTTGGGGGGGGATGCGGCTGCGCGGGGGTGTCCGGCCTAGCGTTCTTCTAAGTAGGGGCAGCAGTCGGATCCATGACGTCTTGTGGTAAAGGCGGGTATTCCATGAGCGGACGAGAGCCACGTTCCCTGGAGAGCACTTCCCCCGGGAACACACACCAGGCCGGCGCCGAACAACAGGCCCAGCCTGTGCCCGTGCGGTTTGCCGAAGGACCGTTCGAGGGCTTTGAAGGCATTATCGTCGACCGGCGCGCATCGGGTCGCTATCTGATCCAGCTGCACCAGGGCGTGTACGTCGAGACGAGTCTCGTCGAGTTCGAGCGGCCTTCCGACACGCTTGCGCATGTGTCACGATTGGAGCATGGGACAAGCGGACTATGAATACGATGTGATCGTGGTTGGCGCGGGGCACGCCGGGACTGAGGCCGCGTTGGCGGCCGCGCGGATGGGGGCCCGCGTGGCCCTGTTAACCACGAATCTGGACACGGTGGCTCAGATGAGCTGCAATCCGGCCATCGGCGGCGTGGCCAAGGGTCAGATCGTACGCGAGATCGATGCGTTGGGCGGCGCGATGGGTCAGGTGATCGACGCCACCGGGATCCAGTTCCGCATGCTCAATCGGCGCAAGGGACCGGCGATGCACAGTCCCCGGGCGCAGGCGGACAAACGGGCCTATCAGGAGTCCGTCAAACACTGTGTGGAGCGGCAGGACAATGTGGCGCTGCGCCAGGAGACGGTGGAAGACCTCGTGACGGAGGTGTGGTCGGAACGCAGCGGCGTGCAGGCCCGTGTGCTGGGAGTCCGCGTACAGGGCGGCGCCACGTACAAAGCGCCGGCGGTCGTCCTGACCACAGGTACCTTCCTGCAGGCAGTCATGCACACTGGGGACACCCAGATCGAAGGAGGGCGTGCAGGGGAGGGGACCACCCGAGGACTCAGCGCCGCGCTGGTGCGCTTGGGGATGCGCGTCGAGCGGTTCAAGACCGGCACGCCCGCACGGCTCAACGGACGCACCATCGACTACACGCAGACGGAGATGCAGCCCGGCGATGCGCAGCCCCAGCCGTTTTCGTTTCTCACCGACCGCCTGCAGGTCGACCAGCTCCCATGCTGGATCACCCACACCAACGCGGCCGTGCACGAGCTGATCCGCGCCAATCTCGATCGCGCTCCCATGTTCAGCGGCCAGATCCAGTCGACTGGGCCACGCTACTGCCCCTCGATCGAAGCCAAAATCGTGCGGTTCGGCGAACGTGACTCGCACCAGCTGTTCCTGGAACCGGAGGGCCGGCACACACTCGAGGTGTATGTCAACGGCATCTCCACCAGCCTGCCGCGCGATGTGCAGGACGCCATGTTCCGCTTGATTCCGGGACTGCAGCATGCGCAGGTCATGCGTTACGGCTATGCCATCGAATACGACTACTGCCCCCCCGATCAACTCCGCCCGACGCTCGAGAGCAAGGTTGTGGCCGGGCTCTTCCTCGCGGGCCAAATCAACGGCACGACCGGCTATGAGGAGGCAGCCGCCCAAGGTCTGGTCGCCGGCGCGAATGCCGTCGCCTGCCTCCGCCATTGCGATCCGCTCGTCCTCCGCCGTGATCAGGCGTACATCGGGGTCATGATCGATGACCTGGTCACCCGGGGCGTGGACGAACCGTATCGGATGTTCACCAGCCGGGCCGAGTACCGGCTGCTGCTGCGCCAAGACAATGCGGATCGGCGTCTCACCCCGCTGGCGCACCAGATGGGACTCGTCGACGAGGTGCGCTGGCAGCGCCTGCAGGCGAAAGAACGCGACATTGAGCGCGTCATCCGCCTGCTCGACGCGCGACGGTGGGACGATATGACGCTGACCAAACTCCTGCGCCGACCGGAAATTGGCTGGCATGAGCTGATCGTGCAGCTCCCCGAACTCGCCCAGGTCCGCGAGGAGGTCGCTACACAGGTCGTGTACGACGTGAAATACGCCGGGTACATTCACCGCCAGTTCGAGCAGGTGGAGCGGCAACGGCGGTTGGCCAGCCGCCGGATTCCTGAGGGGTTCGACTTCAGCCAGCTTGGGCATCTCCGCACCGAGGCACGCCAGAAACTGACCAAGATCCGACCCGTGACGCTCGATCAGGCCAGTCGCATCAGCGGCATCAC
>DAISIS010000090.1:0-2952 GCA_036821925.1 Pirellulaceae bacterium | reverse complement strand
CGCATATAATTGCCGCAGCGTCTCCAGGTTCGCGAATCGGACGGACGAAAATCGGCCCTCGTCCGCGGCGCAGATTTTACAGCCATTCCTTGCGTCGCGTCGTAAGTTGCTTTGAGGTATGGCTTTACGTGCGACATATCAATCTTGACTGTAACCGCGAGAGTTGTATAATCTCTGCGGCTGGCAAATTCGGTAATTTCGGAAGAACCGGACGAACTTGCCAAATGAAGCGGTTCAGGGAGGTGTGCTAACTGCACACACCGCGGGACTTAACTAACGAGGGAGCTAGAGGCTAGCAGCGACGTCGCAGAACAGGGAAGTTACGAGGGCTCGCATATCCAGCGGTAGCTATGGCCATCAGGGGCCCTCGAGCACGCTAGCCCAGCCATCAATGAGGAGGGATGGTTCATCGCCATGTCTACGAAAACTGTCTTTACCACCGGGGAAGCGGCCAAGATCTGTAAGGTTAGCCAGCAGACGATTATCCGTTGCTTCGACAATGGATCGTTGAAGGGATTCCGAGTCCCGGGCAGCCGGTTTCGCAGGATTCCGCGCGACCAGCTGTTCGCGTTCATGCGGGACAACGGCATACCGACCGATGCGTTGGAGAGCGGAAAACGCAAGGTGCTGATCGTCGATGACGACGAGGAACTGGTGGAGCTGTTGGCGGACGTGTTTGAGCGGGATGGGCGGTTCGACATCCGGCTGGCCAACAACGGGTTTGACGCGGGCATGTTGGTCAAGGAGTTCCGGCCCGACCTGGTGATTCTGGACGTCATGTTGCCCGACATCAATGGCAAGGAAGTCTGCCAGCGTGTACGGAGCGACAGCACGTTGGAGTCGGTCAAGATCATCTGCATTTCCGGGATGGTGGAGCAGGGGAAGGTGGCGGATCTGAAGGCGGCCGGTGCGGACGATTTCATGCACAAGCCGTTCACGGTCGACCGCCTGCTGGACCGGGCCTGCGACCTGCTGGAAATGGAGCGTGCGTTGGCCAGCTGACGCCGGGTCAACGCAGCCTTTGGACTGAGTGCCACGCGGCACGGACATCGCCCGTGGCACCGCTGGCGTAGCCAGAGGTGGCGCGCCGGGGGAGTGAGTGGGTGAACAAGGAGCCGGCCAGGTACGTTGCCCGGTTGCCGGGTCTGAGTTCGGGCACTTCCGTCTGGTTTCTGCCGCTCAACGACCATGCGTCGTTTGAGCTCTCGCGCAGTCTGCTGGCCGGTGATCCAGCGGCGCGTGAGGTGGGCCTCGCGGAGCTGATGTCGGTCGATCCGGCCTTCACGCTCTGGGCCGCCTGCTGGATGGGGCGTACGGGCGGTCCCGCGCCGCGATGTGTGCTGGACCTGGCCCGCTGGCTCGCCACCCGCCTGCTGTCGGCTCTGAGCTGGCCGGACGGTGAGGCGGCCGAAGCCGGACTTCTGCGCGACCTGCGGTCGCGCTGGCGCGAGCTGTCGGCCGACTCGATCGCCGTGGCGAATCTCGCGGCCGATCAGGCCGCCGACGACGTGCGGGCGGCCGAAGGTTTTCTGCTGGGAATGCTCCACAACGCCGCCGACTGGCTGCGCAGCTGCGGGCCGCGGATCTCCCTGGCCCGGCCAGACAGCGGGTGCCTGCCCGGCTGGCTCCTCACCCTGCTCCGCGAACGATCGCGGTCCTCCCGGCACGAAACCGTACAACTGGTCGTGCGCGCCAGCAGCCTGTGGCGCGAGGCCGGGCGCCGTGGTCGGCGCGTCGGCCAAGTGGATCTGGTGGACACCATCCTGGCCCGCAAGCGGTGGCAGGGATGCACCAGCACCGAAGCGGGCACGCCGCACTTCCTCCATCGACTCACCGAGCGGTTGCGGAGACTCGAACAGCTGGAACAGCACTTCGACGAGACCTTGGAACAAGCCAAGCTCGAATCGCTCGGAGAGCTGGCGTACGGGGCCAGTCACGAGATCAACAATCCGCTGGCCAATATCTCCACCCGCGCCCAGGCGATGCTGGCGCAGGAGTCAGACGCGGAGAAACGGCGGATGCTGGCCACGATCAACGCCCAGGCCTTCCGGGCCAACGAGATGATCGCCGACATGATGCTCTTCGCCCGCCCCCCGGCGCTGGTCAAAGAACGGCTCGACCTCGTCCAGCTGATCGATACCATCGTCGCTGAGCTGCAGCACGACGCGCAGCTGCAGGGCTCACGCATCGTGCGTCAGGGGGGCGTTGAGACGCTGGTGATCGAGGCCGACGCAACTCAGCTGGCGGCCGCCATCCGCGCCATCTGTGTCAACGCTCTCGAAGCGCTCATCGCCGACGGCCAGGTCGACATCTCGGTCGCCCACGCCCCCCAGCCTCGACCCGATGCCAACGCCTGTGCTCGGATCACCATCTGCGACTCGGGACCCGGCATCCCCCCGCACGTGCGTCCCCACATCTTCGACCCGTTCTTCTCCGGGCGTGAGGCCGGTCGCGGCCTGGGATTCGGCCTCTCCAAGTGCTGGCGCGTCATCACTCTGCACGGCGGTCGCGTGTCCGTCGCCAGCGCCGAACGACAGGGGACCACGTTCGTGCTGGACCTGCCGGCCACCGACGGTTTGTAAGAATTACAAACGCAGCGGCCGGGAGGCAGCGGGGGGGGGCGGGAATGACGAGTGACGAATGACGAAGCGCGAAGGAATGACGAATGGCGGATGACGAAGGACGAAGGAATGACGAGTGACGAATGACGAAGCGCGAAGGAATGACGAATGGCGATGGTGGGGCTTGGAGAGATGCACGGCAAGTCGTTGGACGTCAGAGGCTTAGCGGCTGATTGCCGGCGCAGCTGCCGGTGCGCAACTGCTCGTCTCCCACGACCGCTCGACTTGTGAGTGGGCATGCCGTTGGTGCCGTGTCATCCGCCATCTGGCACCGCCGCCGGCTGCTCTGGCACGCGGCTTGCATCTCTCGTGAACTGCGAGTCCTGGTTCC
>DAISIS010000089.1:0-15022 GCA_036821925.1 Pirellulaceae bacterium | reverse complement strand
GGCCGTTGACGACTTCCGGCACCAGGTCAGGCCGCTGGGAAGGATCCGCTTGCGCGAGATCGTTTCCCGCACCGGAAAGGTCCGCCCAGCTTGCCAGCGATTCGCCCGCTCCCGCCGGCGGCGCACCGCATTGCGCGGCGTCAAGATGCAACACTAGACCCTGAGTGGGTACATCGGCCGAAACGTCTCCGGCCACAGACAACCAGAGCGTGCAACACAGCGCAGCGGCCCGTTGCCAATTCGTCATCATCATCAATTGTCTCCCGCGGCGCAACACTTCACCGGTGCGGCGTGCCGTCAGAACCGTCATACTCTCGATCCCCCATCCCGTTCTCATCCCGGCCAACGCCGGCAGTCCACCGATAGGGGGGACGCCCTGTGGCTGGTGGCCATTGAAATTGGAATTCCGGTTACAATGTCTGTCAATGAGTCTGGGGGCCTGTCAATGAGTCTGGGGGCCTGTCAATGAGTCTGGGGGCTACAGCCGGTCGATTCATCGCCGGGATAGCAGGCGTTCCGCAGAGGAGTATTGTGTGATGAACCACCCGTTGTTCGGCATCGCGTGCTGCGCTGCCATGTTGGCTCTCGGATCAGTGCATGCCGATCAGGCCGATCAGAGGAGCTATCTCGCTCCCGAGTCGTTCGCATCCGGGCTGGAAGGCTGGGAGCCGGTTGGCGAAGCGTCGTTTCTTGTCGACGCCGCAGTACGGCACGATGACCTGAGCTCAGGGTGTATCCGCATTCAGCCGGCGGGCGTGCTCAGCTACCAGCAGCTTCGCCGCGAGTTTTCGGACGACATCCGGGAGGGTGACGAGCTGAAGGCGACTGTGTGGGTCCGGTCCGAGGGGGTCCGTCAGGATCCAGGCGCGTATCTGGCGCTGGAGTTCGTCGGGGCTGACGGCTCACGAGCCGGCATCGCACACAGCCGCAGTTCGGCTGCCAACGGCGCGCATGGCTGGGATCGGCTGGAAGCCTCCGGTTCAGTGCCGGCCGGGACACGTGTCGCGCGTCTGAGCCTGATCCTGCACGCGCACGGCACAGCGTGGTTCAGCGGCCCAGCGCTGGAGCGTCTGAGCCGGCAAACGGCCTGGCCCGACCTGGGTGACCGAGTGCGCCACATTGCGGTGACTGCCGCTGACGTCGCCAATCCAGATTTCGGCGGCGTGGGGTTCCATGCGTTCCACCACATTTTCCCCACGACTGAAGAGGACTTGAACGAGGTCATTTTCAAGCGCTGGCGCGAGCTCAATCCCTCGTTTGTTCGTCTCAACGATCACTGGGATTACGACCGGCCCACGATGGAGCGCATCGCCCGGCATATGGCGATGATGCAGGAGACGGGTACGGAGATCTACTTGACCTCGTGGAACCCGCCCGACGTGCGCGACGACGCCGAGTTGGCCGCCTGGGCGCGCCGTGTGGCAGACAACCTCGAGTTCTATGTGCGCGGCAAGGGCCTGACCAATATCCGAACCTACTGCATGACCAATGAGCTGTCGCTCGCCGGATGGGGCCGCCTGGTCGGCGACCTGCCACGCTTCCGCCAGTATCATCAGGTTCTCGCCACGGAGCTCAAGCGCCGCGAGCTCCCCGTCGGGCTGCTGGCCACTGACGCGGCCCCCGCGGACTACTGGCATACGATTGCCTGGGCTGCGGAGAACATGGACGAGATCACCGCCGCCTACGGCGGGCACCACTACTTCAACGACCGGGGTCCCGACGATGAACGCTTCTACCCGTGGTTTTTGAGCAAGCTCGAATGGGGTGTCGGCGTCGCGCGCGACAGGAACAAGCCGTTCATTCTGGGCGAGTTTGGCGCGAAGCAGGATGGTCGCACCGTGGACGGCATCCGTCTCGACCGCTGCGTCTACTTCGAGACGCCGCTGGAACCGCTGGTGACCCTGCAGCTTGCCGAGGCCGTCATTGCTTCCATCAACGCGGGTGTCCATGGCCTGGGCTACTGGACGTTCATGGACCTTGTGGACGACTTCAGTCCGGGCTACCTGAACCGCTGGGGCACGTTCCGCGCCAGCGGCGCTGATCGATCCACGCGGGCCATCTACTACGGCTACGGTCTGCTCACCCGCCACTTCCGCGGTCCGTCGACGGCCTATCGCGTCGCGACCGACGATCCGCGGCTGCGGGCTGCCTCCGTGCACCACCGTGACGGATCGTGGAGCATCGCCGTTGTCAATCGGAACACGCGTGCAATCACGTTTGAGCTCGCCGTGCCCGAGCAGCGGGACAGCGTTCCGATGCGGACCTATGCGTACGACCCCGGCGCGGTGCGCCACCATCCGTGCGGCGACCTGCCGGGACCGTCGGGCAGCGTCACGCTTCGGGCCGGCAAGCTCTGCGATACGGTCGCCCCTATGTCACTCGCCGTCTACACGAGCGGATTCGATGACACGGCCCCGCCCGCCGTTGAGGGGGTCAAGCACACCTCGTCGGACGAAGGGGTTCGGGTGTCCTGGCAACCGGTGTCTGCACCAGACCTGTGCTATTACCGCGTGTACCGGCTGCACGGAGACGCGAGAACGCAGATCGGTTCCACGATCGCCACCGCGTTGCTGGACCGCACGCCGGTGGCAGACGCCCGTTATGCCGTGACCGCCGTGGACATGTCGGGCAACGAGGGTCGCCAGACAGCGCACGGCAACTGAAATGCGTTCTCCAGCTGGTCGAACAAGGAGCCATGCGATGATTCCTTCCCGCCATCCGCTGCACCGTGGCCTGTCTCGGCGAGAATTGCTCCGCGCTGGTGCCCTCGCGCTCATTCCGTCAGCGTGGGCCAGCGCATGTGGTGCCGCCGAGACCACCATCGCTGATTCGTCGAACGACGGTTACATCGACGCACACGTGCACGTCTGGACATCTGACACACAGCATTACCCGCTGGATGTGCATTTCCGGCAGGACCAGATGCACCCTCCACAATTCACACCCGCGGATCTGTTCACGCACACACGCCCGTGTGGTGTCGCGCGTGTCGTGCTCATCCAGATGAGCTATTACGGGAATGACAATTCCTACATGCTCGACATGATGCGCACGTACCGCGGCGTCTTCGCCGGCGTAGCAGTTATTGACGGGAAGAACAGGCCGCGTGAAACGATGATGGAGTTGGCGCACGAGGGAGTCCGCGGTTTCCGGATCACTTCCGGTGACCAACCTGCCGACCGATGGCTCGCTGATGACGCGATGGCAGCCATGTGGCAGTGTGGAGCGGATCACAAGCTGGCGATGTGCCCGCTGATTGACCCGCAGTATCTGCCCGCCGTCGACCGGATGTGTGGTCGCTTTCCCGACACACCGGTGGTCATCGACCATTTCGCCCGCATCGGGATCGATGGTCAGTTCCGCCCGGCAGATCTGGACAATCTCTGTGGCCTGGCGCGTCACCGAAACGTGTACGTCAAGATATCGGCCTTCTCTGCGCTGGGCATGAAGCAGGCGCCCTATCTCGACCTGGCGCCGATAATCCGTCGCGTCGTGGAGGCCTACGGCTGCCAGCGACTGATGTGGGCCACCGATAGTCCCTGGCAGGTGATGGGAGGGCACACATATCGCGATTCGATCGACCTGATCCGCGTCCGGCTTGATTTTCTCACCGACGAGGACCGCCAGTGGCTGTTGCGCAGGACCGCCGAGCGTCTGATTTTCGCCTAGTGCCGGCAGCTGCCAGCTCCGATCCACCCGGCCGCGCGACCGGCCCGGGTGGAAACCGCAGGACCATTGGCAATCGGCTCGTGTTGTGTTCGGTCACTGGCCAGATCATGTGCCGTCCGCAGACCCGCCGCTCGCACGTGGCGTGGTGCGCATAGGCATGCCGCCGAGATCAGACGCCGAGATGATGCGTGCAGCTTGTCTTCACGATCAGTGCAGCTGTTCTCGCAGGACCGGCACCAGCAGGTCGGTGATGATCTGGTGCCCGGCGTCGTTGGGGTGCAGGCCATCGAGCAGCACCTGGTCCGCGTCTGGGGCGCTCAGTGCGGCATGCACATCCACCAGCGGCACCGCCAGTTCGGCCGCGAGCCGGCATACGACCTGGTTGTAGCTGGCAAGCACGGGTGCGTCGAAGCCGTCGACCTCGTCCGGACGGTAGGGCGGCCGGCCGTAGAGCTGGCGGAGTCGCGATGTCCATCGCGTCGGGTTGGTCGTCATCAGCACGGGCCTGACGTGCTGCGCGCGCAGCGTGGCGATCATCCAGCGCAGGTTCTGCTCGTAATCAGCCAGGGGCACGCGTGAGGCCGTGGCGGGCGGGTCCTTCCATACATCGACGGCCGCGTCGTTGATGCCGAACTGGATGACCACCACGCGCGGCTGGTGGGCGAGCACATCCTGCGCGAGACGCGCGCGGGCGTCCTGCGTCGTGTTGCTCCCCACGCCGGCATTATGGACCGACAGCGTCAGACCGGCGTTCTGCAGCGTTTCCCGCACCCGATCGGCATAGACTTTCTCCACCGCTCCCGGTCGCTCTGCTGTTGTTGAATCGCCGAACATGACGATGCCGCCCGGCTGCGGCGGCGGCACGACCGGCGGCTCGTACACCGGGATCGCGCCGCGTTCCAGGTCGGCCGCGTTGATCTTCATGCGCAGGCCGCCCTGCATCGTCGTGATCCACAACTCGCCGGGCCGACGTTCGTAGAGATAGGGATACGAGACCCGGCCCGCGTCGCCGTAGCTGGCCGCGACAACCTGCGGCGGCGACCACGTCGCGCACTCGTCCGACGAGCAGGCGATGGACAGCTCTTCCCGGCTGTGGCCGCTGTCCGGGCGGTGGCGCGGCGGATGATTCCACAGCAGCGCGATGCGCCCGTCTGCCAGCCGCGTCAGCTGCGCGCAGCACGTCACAGACTGGACTGACGACTGCTGGAAATCCTCCCACCACAAGCCGCCGTTGCGTGAGACGGCCTGGTATAGCCAGCCGGTCTCCGTGCGGAGCAGTTGATACAGCGAACCATCGCGGCGTTCGACGACTGTGCCTTCAATGGAACCCGCGTGATCGTGCTGGCCCTGGCCGATGTCCAGCACGTTGCTGCGCTGCCACGTGCGTCCCTGGTCGTCGGACACGAACACGACCGTGGCATGGCACCACGCCGTAAT
The DNA here is from genome assembly GCA_036821925.1 of Pirellulaceae bacterium. Classification (GTDB taxonomy): domain Bacteria; phylum Planctomycetota; class Planctomycetia; order Pirellulales; family Pirellulaceae; genus JAAYDI01. The sequence goes on along the minus strand of DAISIS010000089.1, from coordinate 9,916 downwards.
AATTTCCTGCCCCACCAGCACGATCCGGCCGGTCCTGGTCTCAACCAGCGAGTGAATACACCCACACCAAGGCCTGTTCAGGCAGATCGGTTCCTCCCAGGTCTTCCCGTCGTCCAGACTTCGGCACACGTAGGTGGGCAGCACGAAATCCTGCCACCGCGCGTCCTGCTCCCCCCAGTTCCAGCCCGGCGGCGATGCCTGCTCCTTCAAGTTCATCCACGCGGCGATGATCGCGCCGTCACGCGTACGCAGCAGCGCCCGTTCGTTGCTGATGCTGTACGTCTGCTCGTCGCGGAAGATCGGTGTGGCGGTCCAGGTCCGGCCTTCATCGGCGCTGTGCAGGGCCTGCTGCGTGTCGACGCACAGTACGCCGCCGTCGCCCGTGGTCACAAACGGCCCCTGATGCGTAAACGGCAACGGCACTGCATGAGGATGCAGCGTCAGCGGTCGGTCCGCGGCGTACCCGTTTCCGGCGGCCCACAGAGCCGGCAGCAGCATGGCGGCCGACAACATGACAGTGAGCGCGTTCGTGCTGCGCATCACAGTCCCCACGCCTGCCGCCACCGACAGCAGAATTCCTGTCACAGGTCGATTGATCGGTTGCATGCCGTTCTCCTTGCTGGGTGCATCTTGCCGGTAGGACTCGTCAGCTCGGACCCTTTACACCACGGGTCCTGGCAGCGGGTGTAATTCTTGTTGATAATCAGGCGTGGAGCCCGGATCAGAGAACTGCAGTTTTCTTACACCGCCACTCCCATCCCGGAGACCCTCATGCGCGCATTGATTCGCTTCCTGGGTTTTCTGTTGGCACTGATGGCCGCAACTGGCCGTGCCAGCGAGATTCAGATCGACGCGGGGCCCGGTGGGAATATAACCGTCCAACGCATCGCCGGCCAGACCGCGTGGGTCGCGCCGGATCAGCGGGACATTCAGCCGGGACAGTGGTGGTTCTACTGGAGTTTTCGCCTGAGAGCGCCCGCCGAGACGCCCGTCAAGATCATCTTCACGGGCCAGAACCCGTTGGGTGTGCGCGGACCGGCGTACAGTCTGGACGGTGGCGCGACCTGGCAGTGGCTCGGAGGCGACCAGGTGGAGACCTTCCGGCACGAGGACCAGCCGGCGTGGTCATTCGAGGCGTGCGTGCCGCAGGCGGCCAGCGAGGTGCTGTACGCCTTCTGCCCGCACTACCGTGCAGCCCATCTACACGCCTGGCTGGCGCGGCAAACCCCGGCCTTGCCCTTGGAGGTTGGCGAATTGTGCCGTAGCCGCCAGGGCCGCGTGGTGGAACTGGTCCGCGCCGGGTGCCTCGATCAGGCACGTGCCCGCGGCACGGTGCTGCTAACCTCCCGGTCCCACGCCTGCGAGGCAATGGCCACGTATGCGTTGGAGGGGTTCCTCTCGGCCGTGCTGGCCGATGACGCCTGCGGCCGCCAGTGGCAGGAGAACTGGGAAGTGCTCGCCGTTCCGTTCCTCGACAAAGACGGCGTCGAGAACGGGGATTCGGGCAAGAACCGCGCGCCCCACGACCACAACCGGGATTACAACGAGCAGCCACTGTACCCGGAGATCGCAGCGCTAATGAAGCAAGGCGTGGCCCTGCAAGATCGCATCGTTGCGGTGCTCGACCTGCACTGCCCCTGGATTCGGGGTGAGTGGAACGATCGCGCATATTTCGTCGGCCCGAATCACGCGGAGTTCTGGAACAAGCAGCAACGGTACGCGGCGATCCTGGCACGCACCCAGACCGGCCCGCTGCGATTCCGAGAAGAGGACTGCCTGCCCTTCGGCACCGCGTGGAACACGGACAGCAACTGGCAGCAAGGCAAGTCCTGTGCGGACTGGGCGCGCGAGGCTTTCCCCCGCGCAGAGCTGGTCACTAGCCTGGAACTTCCGTACGCCGATGCTATGGGCGTCGAAGTCAACGCCGACAGCGCCCGCGCGTTTGGCCGCGATCTGGCCCGCGCGCTGGTCGAAATGCTCGACCAGCAACGGATCGCTCCACCAGCCGAAACCGACAGTTCGGCTTGGCCGTTTGACATGCGTGTGGAGAACGTTGAGCAGCTGGGGAATGCGGTGCGTGTGACGACCACCGGGGCGGAGTTCGAGTTCCTGATGGCGAGCGGCGACGTGCGGCTCATCCAGCGGATCGGGGGGAGACGCGCAGTGGGGAGCGTGTTCCTGGGGGCGGACGCCTTCGCAGGTCTGCGGGTGACGGCGCAGGACGCGCAGCACGTGGTGTTGGAGGCGGCGCGTGGACGGCAGCTGCAAGTGACCTGCGATTCGGTGCTGAAGACGACGGCGGGTCCTGCAACAGCGGTGAAGCTGATCTCGGAACTTGAGGCCGAGTGGGTGCGAAGCACGCGCGAGGGAACCATGCTCCTGGACGAGCGCGGCGGCGTAGGGCTGTTCCCGCTGGACACGACCGGCACGCCCACGCGTGGGGATCGTGCTGAGTATGAGCTGGCAGTGCCGGCGGGCAACTCCGTGGCCGTGTGCGTCTGCCCGCCCCGCGAGTACAACTGGAAACAACACCATGAGGAGCGGATCGTGCACCAGTTCCCGGAGTTGGCGGCCCGCGTGCCGGGCGACTCGCCGCGACCGCTGCCGACTGATGAGGAGCTGGTGGCGTGGCGGAACCAGGGAAACGTGCTGGTGCTGCACCTGGAGTTCTGGGACGGGTTCGGCGTTCAGCACATCAAGCCGAAGGACCCCGCGCGATTCCGGCAAGTGGTGAAGCTGGCTCACGAGTTGGGTTACCTGGTGGTGCCGTATAGCTCGACATACTACTACCGCCCCGCATCGCTGGCCGATGGCAAGTTGAGGGACGACGCCGTGGACCTGTACCTGGAAGAAGCGAAGTGGTTGCTGGACGAGTACGGGGTCGACGGCCTCTACTGGGACGGAGTGTTCCTGGACGTGCAGAAGGCGTGGGAATGCGCTCGACGGATGCGGAAGATCCTGGGGAGCAAGCGGCTGTACGTGCACAACACGTGGATGCCGCTCTGGGACCCCGACATGCCGGTGCCCTTTGTAGACACCTGGGCAGACTATACGTTGCGCGGCGAGACTCTCGGGCGCGAACATGTGGACCCGATCTACCTGCGGTACGTGGCGTCGGGCTACAACATCAGCAACGCGATCGGCGAGTTGTGCTATGAGAGCTGTCGCGTTGGCCAGGATATGATGGAGTGGGCGTTGGAGGCCAATGTACGCATTCCGTACTGGCCGGGTGCCCAGGTGGTGGGCACGAAGGAGTACTTCCTGAGCAAGGACGAGGACGCGCGGTTCAGGAGCTTCTACGTGCCGGCGGCGGACGGCGTGACGGATGCGAACGCCTATGCGGGACTTGCAGAGAGCGGCCGGATACGGCGCGAGGCGGCGTGGCAGCAGCGGGCGCAGGCCCTCGCCGCCGGGCGGCAAGCCGCCGCGAAGCACCTGGCAGCTCAGCGGGTGCAGGTGGGCGAGACTGACAACCTGGCGGCCTTCAAAGGAGGTGCCTGCTCGGAATACTCGACGAGCGTCTGGTCCCCCCACGGCATCGGGCACCTGATCGAGTATGCGACCGACGGCGACCCGGAGACGTTCTGGGCCGCGGATCATCCGCCGCACTGGTTGAGCATTGACCTGGGAAAGGTGCAGACGATCCGCGTGGTGCGGGTGACGAACTACTTCGCCGACAAGCGGTTCTATCACTACACGGTGGAAGTATCGGCGGATGGAGACCAATGGGTGAAGGTGGGCGAGAAGCTGAACGACGACCTGGCGACGGCCGAGGGCGACCGGCACGAGTTCGCGGCCGTGAAAGCGAGGTACGTGAAGGTGACCATGCTTCACAACAGCGCGAACTGGGGACTGCACGTGGCGGAGTTGGGAGTGTGGTAAGACGCCCTCGGCACATGGCGTACTCGCCCCACACGTGGCGGTACCTGTAACACCTGTAACAGACACCCGGTGACGACTGCGACGGGCCCTTCGGAGACCGTACCATGGGAAATCGCTTTGTCAGGGCGGCGTGGCTGTTCATCTGCCTGGGCGTGGCGGCGGAAAGCGTGGGGAGCGGTGCGGCCCGGTGCGTGGCGGCGGGTACTGACGGCGCTGGTGATGTCGTCTTGCACGTGACGCGAGATGGCGACGACGCCCACGACGGCAGGACCCGCGCAGCCGCCTTCGCCAGCCTGCAACTCGCAGTGGACGCGCTTCGACCGGGACAGACCCTGATCATTGGACCGGGGGAGTACTTCGGCGCGGTGCTGGTCGACCACCTGGGCAGCGTGGACGCAGATACAGTAATCCGCGCCGAGATCCCCGGGACCGTCCTCCTGCGGGGCGACGTCCCGGCACCGACGTTCCGCCCGGCGCCCGGCTACCAGCGGGTCTATGTGGCCGACTTTGGTTCCGACCGGGACATCCAGACGATGAACGAGCTGGACACCTTGCGGGTGCTGTCTCGGGTTCCCAACGTCGCAGAGTTGGAGTACACCCCGGGTCGTTTTCACCAGGATCAGGCGGCGAGAAAACTGTATGTCTCCAGTTCGGATACCAATCCCGTCGACCAGCACTGCTACACGTTGACCCTGATCGGCACCCACGGCCTCTACCTCGACACACCCCGGCGAGTCCGCGTCGAGGGGCTGGCGGTGACCGGCTTCAACCGGGCGACCGGCCAGCCGTACGGGCAGCAAACCCTCTGGGCGACATACGGTATCTTCATCAAGAACGGCAAACGAAGCGTCATCAGCGACTGCCAGGTTTACTTGAATGGCCGCGGGATCGGAACGTCCAACGAGTACGACGCGACAGCCGGTGACAACGTGATCACCCGCTGCCGGGCCTGGGGGAACGGTGGCGTAGGACTCGGATACGACACCGGCGGCATCGACCTGCTCTATCCCCGGCGAGATCAGGTGCGGCACTGCGTCGCCTTCCTCAACCAGGCTAACGGGATCTCGATGCGCGGCGGCGTTGCGGACCATCAAGAATCCGATGCGAGCTTCGTGCACAGTTCGCTGGCGTGGGGCAATCTCGAATATGATTTCTGGATCAAGGCGGGAGAAAACTACAACTTCTATCAGCACTCGGTGGCATGCGGCCGGACAGGCAACACGGACCACCTCCGCCAGTGCATCACGGGCAGCGGCACCGCGCAGGGACCGGACAGCATTATTCTGAGCGCTGAGCCGGATCTCGACTTCGACCGCGAATTCGCAGACCCCGACAACTTCGATTTCCGGCTGCAGGCCGGATCCCGCTTCCAACATGCTGCACCCGACGGCACCGACCGCGGCGCCTTCGCATACCAGCCGAACATCCGCTACCTCGCTCCCGCCGGCAGCGACGACGCCGACGGATTGTCCGCCGACCAGGCGCTCAAGACGTTCCGCCAGGCGCTCTTCGGGATGTCGGCGGGCGACACGCTGTACCTGATGCCGGGAGTGTACGAGCAGGACGTTGACGTCTCGATCAACGGGACGCGAGAAACGCCGATCGTGATCAGCGGCCGCGGGCGAGAGCCGGCTGTCATCGCGGGAAAACTGCGCATCGCGGAGAGCAGTCACGTGACGTTCCAGCGGCTGCACTTCACGCACGACGTGGCGGTCGAGCACAGCGACGCCATCCGCTTCGCCAACTCCGTCTTCGCGGGGCCAGGCACGTCCCTGAACGCCGCTCACTCGGCCGACCTGCGGGTGACGCAGTCGACTTTCACCGGATTCACGGACGCGGCCGTCAGCCTGCCCGGGTCCACGGCGGCGTATCTGGCCGGTAACCTGTACGACAACCGTGCCGGGCCGGCCCTCCGGCTGTTCGCCCCCGGGGGTGTCCGTTACTCTGACTACAACAGCTACACCTGCATCCAGGACGCATGGCAACTGGCCGACAACGCCGGCACGCTGGTGAAGGTGCGGGCTGGCCACGACCTGGCCGCCCGGGAGATCGCACCGGAATTCGTGCCGGCGGGAGACTCGGTCACGCTGGCCAATCCCCTGCTGTTCCTCGGCGGCGGCGTCGCAGGGGACTCGTTCGGCGTCTCGCGGCGCGACATGCCACGAGAGACACTGCGACTCCTCGACGGGCCGACCCTGCACAGCGTCAGCGCCACCACGGCGGACATCGAGTGGTTCACCTCCCACCCGGCAGTAACCACCTTGTCCTGGGGCCCGTCCGCGACAGTCGAGAACCACACTACACTGGACGTGAATCGGTTCGGCAGCTTCAGCCTCACTGGCTTGCAGCCCGGCACCACCTACTACTTCAGGATCGACGCCCTGGCCATTCCCGACAATGTCGCGATCGTGGCCGCGCCCGTCGCAGTGAACTCCCGGCTGCTGCGGTTCACGACCAAAGCGATGGACGACGCGCCGCAGACCTATTACGTCGCGCCCCACGGCTGCGACGACAACAGCGGGTTAGCGTCGGACAGGCCGCTGCGGACAATCCAGCAGGCGGCCAATCGGGTCAACGTCGGCGATACCGTGCTGGTCGGAGCGGGGACCTACCGCGAGACGGTGCGGATCCGCGCCACGGGCAGCCCCGCGGCACCGATCTCGTTCCGAGGACGGCCCGGCGAGCTGGTCATGCTCGACGGCGCTGAGGCACTCATCGACTTCGCCTTTGTGATCGGAGGAAAGAGCCACCTGCGCTTCGACAACTTTTTCTTCGCCAATCACGGTGCCCAGGTGTCGCACAGCGGGGCCTGGGAACTGCAGATGGGAGGGCAGTTCAATATCTGCGCAAGCCAGAATATCCACATCTCGCGGGTACTCTCAGATGGTCGGACCACCGGCGATCGACTGATCGTCGCCAAGCACGTCGATGGACTGCGACTGAGCAACACCGTGGACGGCAACAAGCTGGAAGGACACTACTTCGAGAACTGCCCCAACCTGATCATCGAGCACAGCGTGTTCGCGCGTCCGATGATCGCGGCATTCATCCTGCGGAACACGGCAGACGAGCCAGCGCTGATCCACCACAACGTTTTCACCGACAGCCTGGCAGTCAAATCGTACCGGGATACTCTGGGCCACCCCAACAATGTCAGCCTGCTGATCATGGATGGCAACACCGACTCGGTGGTGCTCAAGAACAACCTGTTTTTCTTGCGTTACTTTGGCCCTCACGAACGCCATCTCGTCGGAGACGCGAGCTATGGCGCGCTGGAGAACGTGCTTCTGTTTGAAACCGTGTTCGCCGATCCGCGCTTTCAAGGCGTAGCAGACCTGCTCGCCGCGGGCGGGGCACTGTCAGGGTATGACGAGGGACAGCCGCCCTTTGCGCCCGACAGCCTGTGGTCGATGGACCGGCCGTTCACTTTCCGGACCTGGTTCGCGACGGACCCGGCCATTATCAGCGCAGGCATCGGGCTGGACCCCGGCCAGTTCGACGCCACCACCGGTCTACCCCACTGACTGACCCGGTCCTGCCGGAGTACGCGATCAGTCGAACAGGATCTGCTGGGCCGCCGGGTCGAACTGCGCGACTTTGTTCTCGCGGTGTGGACAGGATGCCCACGATCAACGGCGTCTGGACCGCCCGCATAGTCCCAGTACATGCGCCACTGGAAGAATCGTGACACGCTGGTCCGCCACCGGACCGGCCGCCTGCCTTTTGACACGCAGCCGCACGAGCGCAGTGTCAGGCTGCTTGACTCACCGACGTGAACCGCCCATCGCAGTGTGGCGCGTCTGGCGAAATCGTGCGTTGACCACATATCCCACTCCCATTCCATGCGCGCCCTTTGTGTGGAACAATGCGGGTTGGGAAACGGTCACTTTCTTGACAGCTGGGGGAGCAGGAACTATGCGTGCGCAAGTACGACGAGTCAAAGCGATAGGTGTGTTGGCGGTCTTGGGCCTGATGTTCGGTGTTCTCCCGGCGCGGGCGGACGTCAGGCTCCCGCACGTCATCGGGTCGAACATGGTGCTGCAGCGGGACACGCCCATACGCTTCTGGGGGTGGGCAGCGCCGAACGAGAAAGTGACAGTGGTCTGTGCGGGGATGGAAGCGAGCGCGACGGCCGACTCACGCGGCGAGTGGCAGCTGAGCCTGCCTCCGCTTGCGGCCGGCGGACCGCACACCGTGACGGTGCGCGGCACCAACACGATCGAACTCACGAACGTTCTGGTCGGTGAAGTGTGGGTGTGCTCGGGCCAGTCCAACATGGAGATGGGAATCGGCGTGTGTTTCGATGCCGAGCAGGAGATCGCGAAGGCGGACCACCCTGAGATCCGGCTCTTCGATGTCCCCAAGGTGCCGGCAGGTGAGCCGGCCAGGGATGTCAACGCGGCGTGGAAAGCGTGCAGTCCGGCAACGGTGGCCGAGGGTGGTTGGGGTGGCTTCTCGGCCGTGGCCTATTATTTCGGGTGCCAGATCCACCAGGAGCTCGGCGTACCCGTCGGCATCATTGACACATCCTGGGGCGGTACGCTGATCGAGCCCTGGACACCGCCGGCGGGCTTCGCTGCCGTGCCCGCGGTCCAGAATTTCCTCGATATCATCGCCCAGGCCAACGCAGACTACCGCACCGCCCTGTCGGCGGCGACCGATGCGATTGCTGAGTGGGTGCCCGTGGCACGCCAAGCGCTCGCAACTGGAGGACAGGTGCCGGCACCGCCCGCGTGGCCCGACCACCCGCTCAACAGCCCCGGCCAGCCGACAGGATTGTACAACGGGATGATCCACCCGCTCATCCCCTTCACGATCCGCGGCGCAATCTGGTACCAGGGCGAATCCAACCGGGCGGACGGGATGCTGTACCACGAGAAGATGAAGGCGTTGATTGCCGGCTGGCGCTCCACATGGCAGCAAGGCGAGTTTCCCTTCTACTACGTTCAGCTTGCGCCGTTCATCTACGGGAACGATGACCCGGCGATTCTGCCCCGTTGCTGGGAGGCGCAGACAGCAACCCTCGCGGTCAAGAACACCGGGATGGCCGTAACGGTCGACATCAGTGAGTTGCGCGATATACACCCACGCAACAAGCGTGATGTCGGAAAGCGTCTGGCCTTGTGGGCGCTCGCCAAGGACTACGGCAAAACCGATCTCGTCTATTCAGGACCTCTCTACAAGTCGATGGAGGTGGCGGGCGACAAGGTGCGTCTCTCCTTCGACCACACGGGAAGTGGACTCGTCTCGCGCGACGGCAAGGATCTCTCATGGTTCGAGATTGCGGGAGCCGACAAGGTGTTCGTCCCGGCGCAGGCTGCGATTGACGGCGCCAGCGTCCTCGTCTGGAGCGAGAAAGTCGCGGCGCCAGTGGCGGTCAGATTCGGGTGGTCCCAGGAGGCCGAACCGAACCTCAGCAACAAAGAAGGCTTGCCCGCCGCACCCTTCCGCACAGATCGGTGGTGAGTGAAAACTCGTGTTCCGCATGACCTGGATAAGGAGTGGCAAGATGAGACCGGTAGCCGTAGCCGGTGTATTGGCGGTGGTCGCGTGTTGGGCAAGTCGTCCTGACGCGGCAGAACCGGAACACGCACCGCCGCAGTATGTCGGTCCGCCGACGGAATCCCGCGCGGTGACCAACCGCGCGTTCGTGGGCATTCCCAGCATCGCCGTCACTCCCGCCGGCCGCTTGTGGGCGACCTGGTATGCCGGAGTCACTGCGGGCGAAGACCACAACAACTACGTTGTGCTGAGCACCAGCGGCGACAACGGCAAGACCTGGAAGGAAATCCTGGTCGTTGACCCCGACGCGGACGGCCCCCGTCGCACCTTCGATCCGGAGATCTGGATGACGCCCAACGGAACGCTGCGTTGGAGCTGGTCGGATCGGGAACAGGGCGACCCGAAGACGGACGGCCTGTGGATGATCGAATCCTCCGATCCGGAGTCGGAACAGTCGCCGTGGAGCCAGCCGGTCCGCCTGACGACCGGCGTAATGATGTGTAAACCACTGGTACTGACGACTGGTGAATGG